>JAOTSL010000116.1 GCA_029864945.1 Gammaproteobacteria bacterium | reverse complement strand
AAAAACTCTTGCTAACTCATCTTTATTATCACCAAGAAGTTTAATTGTACTTGCATTTGCATAGGTAACATTAAGGTCGCGATCAACCATCATCATAGCTGTCATTGAATTATCAATTGAACCTTGCAATCGGGTCGCATTATCCTCCTGCTGCCGCGCCATAGTTACATCAGACCATTCAAGACTGTTACCAATGTAATTTCCGCCATCATCCATAATCGCGGTTACGTTTAAGGCAAATTTTAACGGCCCAACTTCAATATCTGTTTGATACGGCAAATTACTAGGATTGCTCAACATCTGGCGTTGATGCGCTGGGTTTTTATGAAACATATCAATACAAGAGCCAACCAGCTTATTCACATCAAAACCCGGGAATATCGTTTTCAGCGTATCTTGATGTTTACCTAGCAAGTCAGTGGTGGACTTGTTTGCATAGGTAACGTTAAAGTCCCTATCAACCATCATAATGGCGGTCATCGCACCATTAACCGCCGCCTTCATTTTTTGATACTCTGCCATCTCTTCTGTATTTAATGCTGATTGTGTACTCGCCATCTCGACTTCCTCTTCACTTGCCTTGATCATTACGGTTGCAATTGTTGTTAATGCATCCTGCCACGCCGCTTGAACATCTGTCGTCCATAAATCACCGGCTAATTTTTCCATCTCTTCTAATAATGTTTCTGCTACTGCCTCATAATGTGCAGGCAGGGCACCATAACTTTTATGCCTCTGACCTAGTGCGGTCAACGCTTCCATTAATTGCTCTGGTTTGCGTAACGAACTCGCGACAAGCTGTATTGCGGACCACAATTTTTTATGTTGCTCTTCCACTGATGTATTCTCAAACATCGGAATAACGTCCGGAAACTTTTTGAACAAGCTAACATAAAAATTTCTTGTTAGTGTTTCACCAACTGGTGCCAATGCTTGAAATGTCGTTTCTAACAAATCAACATTTAATCCACTGTCATCTTGTTTATCTGGTTTATTCACTTTTTCACCTGCCGTGTTTCGGCTTTTTACCGCCACCTTCTTTTTTGTGCCTTTCGTAGTCGCAACATCTTCACCCACATTAGCACTTACTTCAGATTTTTCATCACCTGATCCGTCATTATCTTTCATCCAAACAAGTGGATCGTAGCCAATTGATGGTTTTTTCTTTTCTGTCATTATTTACTCCGATCAACCGACCCAGACTAAGTTTGCCAATATAGTTATCAATAATTCTTTATGTGTATTATTTAACATTACGTCACTCATTAATTTTCTACCGCCATCCATTTAAAAGTGTCTTGTCATACCGCCTGACCTTTTAAAACAATATCTCTAGCCAAAGACAAATAATCCTGTGCACCAAAACTCAATTTTTTATAGTCAAAAATACTAACGCCATAACTCGGGCTTTCTGCTAGTGCGACACTTTCTCTTATTGGCGTATCCAGAACTCGACCCGGAAAATAATTCAACAACTTATTTCGCACTTCATTTGCCAGCCTTCGTCTTCGGTGATACCGCGTTATGACAATCCATTTCTTTGAAGAGCGATTTAATTTTTCTTCAATATGCTGGACAATACCCAACAATCTCGACAAACCCTGCATGGACAAATAATCACTTGACACCGGTATCAACAATTCATTTACTGCCAACATCGCATTCATACCTAACAAACCTGCTGATGGCGGACAATCAATTATTAAAAAATCATAACTTTCACTTAAACCCTTTATCGCTTGTTCAAGTAGAAAACCACGACTTGATCCACCATCCGATAAAAATTCAAGCTCACCCAGTTTTCCGCCAGCAGGAATCAAATCAAGGTTTTCTTTCAGTGGAGCAATATGAGATGCAATGGGCTCATTTTCTAACAAAACAGCTGCAACCCCTTTAACTTCACTTCCATGAATACCCAGACTTGTTGATAAATTTGCCTGGGGGTCCATGTCGACCAATAATACTTTTTTACCACTTAACGCCAGCGCATGAGCCAAATTCATTGATGTCGTTGTTTTCCCCACTCCACCTTTTTGACTAATGACTGCAATTTTTCTCATAAATATCTAATTCGATTTCAACTTCATTATGTTCTTGCTATTGCGTCCAATTCATCGGAACTTAACAACTTATCAATATCCAATACGATCAACATGCTTTCATCTACACTTGCAAGGCCTTGAACATATTCAATGCTGACAACACTACCAAAATCTGGTGCTGGCTTAATTTTTTCTTCTTCGATATTGTAGACATCAGCAACCGCATCAACCACGATACCCATTATTCTTTCCTTTTCGTCACCAACCACTTTCAAAACAATTACAACTGTTGTAGGCCCGTACGGTATAGATTCAACTGAAAATCGTTCACGTAAATCGACTAACGGCACAATTGTTCCGCGAAGATTAATCACACCTTTAATATATTTTGGCGTATTAGGAACTGGCGTCACATGCTCCCAGCCACGAATTTCCTGAACGCGAAGAATATCTACTCCGTATTCTTCATCTGCCATTATAAATGTCAGATATTGATCTGCCTCGGCATTCAATCCCAAATCGATTTCAGATGGTTGTGCTGCTG
This sequence comes from Gammaproteobacteria bacterium, assembly GCA_029864945.1. Taxonomy (GTDB): domain Bacteria; phylum Pseudomonadota; class Gammaproteobacteria; order S012-40; family S012-40; genus CALZJE01. The sequence goes on along the minus strand of JAOTSL010000116.1, from coordinate 6,564 downwards.
TCTCGTTCATATCTCTATTTTCTCCAACCTTTTAGGCCGCTCTTTCGCTCGATTGGCGTGAAAGATTTATCAAGCCTGAAACATCAAGTATCAATGCGACTGTACCGTCACCCAGTATTGTTGCACCGGATACTCCCTCTACAGGGCGAAAATTTGTCTCTAGACTTTTGATAACAACTTGCTGCTGTCCCAACAAATCATCAACGAATAATCCTGCTGTACTTCCGTCACCTTCAACAATAACAATAAGACCATCTACCAATTCTTCTGAATCTGGTTTTAAACCAAACGTTTCATATAATCGTACAACCGGGATGTACTCATCTCGTAATTTATATAATTCTGCCTGACCACCAATGGAACTTATTTGTTCTTTTTTAACCTGCAATGATTCAATAATTGAAATGAGCGGAATAATATAGGTGTCTGCTCCGACACGTATTAACTGACCATCCAAAATTGCTAACGTTAGAGGAAGCCTAATAATTATAGTGCTACCCTTACCCTTTTCGCTTTTCACTTCAATGGTGCCACCCAATTCGCGAATGTTTCGCTTAACTACATCCATACCGACCCCTCGGCCGGAAACGTCGCTAACAACTGCCGCCGTTGAAAAACCTGGCGCGAATATCAAATCAAAAATCTGCTCGTCGGTTAAAGAATCATTCGCGTTCACAACGCCTTTTTCTACCGCTTTTGCAAAAATAACGTCCTTATCAATACCTTTTCCATCATCATTAATTTCAATAACAATACTTCCACCCTGATGAAAAGCATTGAGCTCGACAGTCCCCATTCGTGGTTTTCCTGCCGCCTCTCTTTCGTCTGGCGTTTCAATCCCATGATCCACTGAATTCCTTACCAAATGAACAAGTGGATCACCGATTTTTTCCATGACTGTTTTATCTAATTCTGTTTGTTCACCCAGCAACCTCAACTCAATTTCTTTCCCCAACTGATTCGACAAATCTCTAACCATTCTGGGAAATCGCTGAAATGCAAAACTAATAGGTAGCATCCGAATACGCATGACACTTTCCTGTAATTCACGCGTATTCCGCTCCAGCTGTGCAAGACCATCCTGTAATTTTTCGATGCTGTCAGGCGTTACGTTCTCTCCCAATTGGCCGAGCATTGATTGGGTTATAACAAGCTCGCCTACCATATTTATCAAATCATCAACTTTATCTATGCTGACACGAATAGAGCTTTGATCTTTTGGTGTTTTTTTAAGTGAGGATTTTTTATCGGTATCATGTATTTCGGATTTTAAACTGGCTTCGATTTTCTCGACTGGCGCCTGGACTTCTATTTTTTCTGTTGGTGCTACAGGTGCTGCTACCTCGACGCCACTTACTTCTTCATTATTTTGTTCTTGCTCTCCACCAATGCAGGTTAATACAATATCAGCGTCATCATCCACCCATTCAAAGACTTCGGATATTTTTTCTTTTTGCACATTACCGTGAAGAACAATACTCCACGACAAATAAATTAGCTCCGGGTTAAATTCTGAAAATAGAGGTATATTATCAATACAACAAACTGTTTCTATTTTCCCAAGCAAGGAAAGTTCGTTAATCAATCTAACAGGGTCATTACCTGTTTTTAGTAAATACTCTGCTGGCTTAAACTCTATATTCCACCCTTTTATTTCCGGTTTGGAGGTTGAGCTGTCTGACACCTCACCATCCACTTTCACTGGTACGTCATCGCCATGAAGCAAACGCTCCAATCCCGCCTTAACTTCTTCGACAAAAGCTTCGTTATATTCAGATTCATTTTGAACGGCGGTCAATAATTCCTTGAGGCAATCCACTGATTTTAATAAATAATCAACCGAGTCCTCTGTGACCATCCGCGTTCCATCACGCATCTCGTCGAGCAATGTTTCCATCAGATGCGTAAATTCAGCTACCACTGTAAACCCGAATGTCGCGCTTCCTCCTTTTATGGAATGCGCTGCCCTAAAAACGGTATTAATTGTCTCAGCATCAGCGGCACCTATATCCAGACCCAACAATCCAGACTCCATAATATCCAGACCTTCAAAACTTTCGTCGAAGAACGTCTGGTAGAATTGCGACATATCAACAGACATGTTCTTACCCCAATACTTTTTTAATAGTTGCTAATAGCTGATCTGGGCTGAATGGCTTTACAATCCAGCCTGTTGCACCCGCCTGCTTACCTTCTGCCTTTTTCTCAGCGCCAGATTCTGTCGTAAGCGTCAACATCGGCGTAAACTTATATGCCGGTAACGCACGTAACTCTTTTATAAGTGTTACACCGTCCATATTTGGCATATTGATGTCCGTTAGCACGAGATCAAAAGTGCCTGTTTGCGCAATTTTTAGTGCTTCGGCGCCGTCACACGCTTCCTGCACATCATGCCCAGCCCCCTTTAAAGTAAAGCTAACCATTTGTCTCATAGATGCAGAATCATCTACTGCTAATATTTTTGCCATTTAACCATCTCCTTTGCGATTTCCTTTATGAGGACATCGACATGCAACAACTTTTCCTTAACCGAATTCGTAAAACGTTTCGATTTATTACCTAGCCGGTAAACTGAGCTCATTAACCAACCCCAATTGTTCTGCGGATCCATAAAAAGCATCGGATACTGAGTTCCAGGTAACGCTTTGCTCCCTAGTTTTTGACTCCAGCATAAAGGCAGTAAAAACCTGCAATATTGCGGCATCAACTCGTGTAACATCACCGGCATTAATTTCCACAGCATGATTTCCGGATAATGCATTACTTAAATGCTCAAAAAGTGCCTGCGCCGCGCTGATATCAATTGTTGGCTCACAATTAATGACCGTTTTATCTGCATCTGTACTTTCAACCATTATTCTTACCTTTCTATACTTTGACGACTCTCATCGCCCGCATATTCATGCTAACCACACTTACAATCGGGTATAAAACACACTTGATTTATATCTTTTAGTTTTAAAGGTATCGACAGTCATTTTATTTTCTGGAGCTTTATTTTCGGCTCATTCAACCGCATTTCTATTGAGCTTATACGCCCTAATATGCAATTCATTATATGCAACAGGTGATAGCATTCTTGCTTCATGTTAAAATACGCACATCAAAACGACACATTCAGCAACGACCCTATAATGACCATAGCTGATCACACAAAACATGGAAAAAACTATGCAAGTACTACTCGCAAACCCTAGGGGTTTCTGCGCCGGCGTTGACAGAGCAATTGATATCGTTGAGCGCACAATTGAAATATTTGGCGCACCAATTTACGTAAGACACGAAGTTGTACATAATAAATTTGTAGTCGACGACCTAAAGAGTAAAGGTGCTATATTTATAGACGAAATCCGTGACGTACCTGATGACCAAACCGTTATATTTAGCGCTCATGGGGTGTCGCAAGCTGTTCGTAAAGAAGCTGAAGATAGAGGTCTGAGAATTTTCGATGCAACCTGCCCTTTGGTGACAAAAGTGCATCTGGAGGTCATTCGCCATCAACGAGCCGGTAAAGAAAGCATTCTAATTGGCCACGCGGGTCACCCCGAGGTTGAAGGCACACTTGGGCAACATGATAACAAACTAAATAAGGGCGCTATATATCTGGTAGAAAACACCGATGACGTGCGCAACCTGGATGTAGTAAACCCATCTGAGCTGGCTTTTGTTACCCAAACCACATTATCTATGGATGATACTGCAGATATTATTGATGCTCTACGGAAGAAGTTTCCTGAGATTAAAGGGCCAAAAAAAGATGACATTTGTTATGCCACTCAAAACAGACAAGAATCCGTTAAACTACTCGCAACACAATGTGACCTTGTACTTGTCGTTGGCTCACCCAATAGCTCCAACTCCAATCGATTAAGAGAGGTGTCGGAAAAACTAGGCACACCTGCCTACCTGATCGACAACGAAAGTGAAATTAATCGGGAGTGGCTAAATAACATAAATAAAATTGGGGTAACGGCAGGCGCATCAGCACCAGATATTCTCGTCAGACAAGTAATTGCGCGTTTAAAAGAATGGGGAGTAACAACAGTACAAGAAAGCGCGGGCAAAGAAGAAACGATTGTTTTCCCTTTACCAAAAACACTCCAAGTCTAAGTTTGGAACACTTATATATCAACTAACAGATATGATCTTCACATCAAAAATAACAACATGACCAGCAAACGGATGATTAAAATCTACCGTTAGCTGGTCATCACCAACCGCCAAAATGGTACCAGGCACCTCATCACCCGCAGGTGAAACAAAACCAATAATTTGCCCTTTGGCCAATTTCATACCTTGAGCGAAATCACTTCTTGGCAATTGATGCACGTTCTCATCATCTCTAAACCCAAAACCCTGATCAGGATTTATAACAAGCCGCCCATCATCGTCAACCTGCATGCCTAACAGAAATTCATCCAATGCTGGAATTAATGACCCATCACCACTTTTAAACGCCAACGGCTCATACAAAAAAGTATCTTCAGCAACAAAATCATTCTCGAAAGAAATACGAAAATGCATTTCAACACAGCTTCCACGTTCAATTTTATTTTTACTCATTCAAGAGCGGTACTCTGCATTAATTTTGACATAATCATAAGAAAGATCGCATGTCCATACTGTATGAAGAGCCACACCTCGAGCGAGATTCACAGAAATACAAATTTCCTCCTGATTCATAACCGCCTGACCTTTTTCTTCAGAATAACTTGCAGCTCGATCACCACCTTCAACAATTACAACGTCATTTAATTTTATAGTCAGCTTTTCGATATCAAGATCATCAATGCCTGCTCGCCCAACAGCCGCGAGAATTCTGCCCCAATTTGGATCAGAAGCAAAAAATGCCGTTTTAACCAGCGGAGAATGTGCAATGGTATATGCGACCTGCTCACACTCATGAGTATCAACCCCACCTTCAACTAAGACAGTTATAAATTTGGTAGCACCTTCACCATCCCGAATAATACTTTGTGCTAGCTGCTGCATTATGGATTCTAAAGCCTGATAAAATGTTGCAAGCAATTCTTCAGAGCTGCTTTCATCAAGCCGAACCTTACTTTTGCCGGTAGCCATTAGTATGCATGCATCATTTGTCGAAGTATCACCATCAACAGTGATTGCATTAAATGAAACACGATTCGATTTATTTAATAAAGACTGCAATAAAACAGCATCAATTTCAGCATCGGTTGCAACGTACGCCAACATGGTTGCCATGTCCGGACGAATCATTCCCGAGCCTTTGGAAATCCCGGTAATAGTCACTATTTCACCATCAAGCTCGATCTGGGCTGAACATCCTTTGGGTAACGTGTCGGTCGTCATAATTGCTTTTGCAGCAACCGCCCAATTGTCATCATTCAAATTTTTGAACGCGGCAGGTAACGCATTTATAATTTTAGATTCATCAAGTAACTCACCAATAACGCCAGTTGAAAATGGCAAAACTTGATCGGCTTTACAGCCTGCAATAGATGCAACCCCATTACAACAATCAACTGAAACCCGCTTGCCGGCAGGCCCTGTACCGGCATTCGCATTACCGGTATTCACCAACAAATAACGAGGACTAGATACCGCTAAATTTTCTTTAGCAACTATGACGGGAGCTGCGCAAAACCGGTTTTTTGTAAAAACACTAGCAACGTTTGCACCCTCACACAAACTAAAAAGTGTTAAGTCATTTCGATTTTCGTATTTTATACCCGCTTGAGCGACACCAATTTTCACACCAGAAACTGGATGCAATTTTGCCAAAGATTTTAAGCCGACAGCCATTTTTATTCCTCAATAACACCAAATAGATAACGCCAAAATTATAGCGTTTGAAATTGAGGAAATATACATAAAATAGTATTTATAAAAGGATGGGGCAATCACGAGCGGACACAGTTAAGAGCGTTTAGATTTTATTTTAGATCGGGTGTGTTTGCACACGAAAGGCGAGCATATGGTTTAGATGCAACCAACTAAGTGCGTAAATACACCCGGCCTGGGACAAAAGATGAATACTCTGGACAGTTACTAAAGGGATTCACCAAAATCGTCTATATACTCACGCAACGTCATAAACAACATAATATTGTCATCCATATTTGCATTGGAAAACTCAACACCCAAACGAAACACTCCGTCAGATAATTTCTCTTCCCAGACAACTTCTGCGTCGACTGCGGTGCAAAAATCGTCAGATACATAACTGATATTTATTATTTCACCAGCAGGAACGGATCGAGGGAATAACAAGCCCATACCCGATATAGATACATCGTTAACTTGATCAAACTCGATTACCTCGTCGGTAAACGACACCTGGAATTTGCCCAGTATTTGATCATAGTCAAGATTTTTACGTTCGTGATTTCTTTTTTCTGAGTTCATCGCTTCATTCCTGGCTGAGCACATACACATACTCCAACGAAAAAACATATCTAGGAGACTGTCCGAGAATGGAAACCGTAGCGAAGAAAAGTTATTTTAGAGCAGATTTTTCGTTCATTTGAGGCGAATAGTCATTCTATTCAACGAAAATGAACGGAAAATATGGTCAAAATAAAT
>JAOTSL010000271.1 GCA_029864945.1 Gammaproteobacteria bacterium | reverse complement strand
CCCGGTGGTTAATACGAAGATACCAGGCATAACGCTGGCTTTTGGTTTGTGGACGAGCTTGCCCGCAAAACTGGCGGTACTTTTAAGGCCGATAAAAAGTATTACGGAGACATCTGCCAAATTCAACTTGCTGGCGAAGCCGTATACTTACTAAAACCAAGCACATTCATGAATAGAAGCGGGCAATCTGTCGCCTCTCTCGCCAATTTTTTTAAAATACCTTCGGAAAACATCCTAGTTGCACATGACGAACTGGATTTCCCGGTAGGAAAAACAAAGCTGAAACTCGGTGGCGGTCACGGCGGACACAATGGCCTTAAAGACATTATCGCCAAACTTGGCAACAGAGACTTTATGCGCCTGCGCATCGGAATCGACCACCCCGGTAGCAGCGACCTGGTAACAGGATATGTATTAGGCAAACCACAAAAAAAAGAACGTGACTTAATCTGCACCTCACTGGACAATGCCGTCGCAATTTGCGATTTACTGGCAAAAGGCGATATTCAAAACGCCACTCAAACACTGCACCGAGACTAATTAACAGGAACATATCATGGCTATTACATGCGGAATCGTCGGACTACCAAATGTTGGTAAATCAACCTTATTCAATGCCCTGACAAAAGCAGGTATTGATTCAGCTAACTACCCGTTTTGCACAATCGAACCAAACGTTGGCATCGTACCCGTTCCCGACAAGCGCCTTGCACCTCTTACTGAAATCGTTAATCCAGAAAGAGTCTTGCCCACCACAATGGAATTTGTTGATATTGCAGGATTAGTCGCAGGCGCATCCAAAGGTGAAGGCCTTGGCAACCAGTTTCTAGGAAATATTCGAGACACTAGCGCTATTGCTCACGTCGTTCGCTGTTTTGATGACGATGATATCATTCACGTCGCCAACAAAGTCGACCCAATTAGCGACATAGAAGTCATCAACACCGAACTCGCCCTTGCAGACATGGACGGCATTGAAAAAGCCATTCATAAAGTATCCAAACTGGCAAAAAGTGGTGACAAAGCAGCCGCTGCTCAGAAAAAACTGCTAGAAGATATTCTTAGCAAACTAGATCAGGGGATAGCTGTACGCGCTATCGGGCTTGATGAGCAGCAGCTAGAAAACATTTATGAGCTTCATTTGCTCACTGTTAAACCCACAATGTACATCGCCAATGTTTCAGAAGACGGTTTTGAAAATAACCCACATCTTGATGCAGTAAAGTCGCTAGCAGAAAAAGAAGGCGCTATTGTAGTGCCAATATGCGCCGCAATTGAAGCCGAAATAAGTGAATTGGAAGACGATGAAAAAAATGAATTTCTTTCCGAAATGGGCTTCGACGAACCAGGGCTTGATCGTGTTATTCGCGCTGGCTACAGCTTATTGGGTTTACAGACCTACTTTACCGCCGGCGTACAAGAGGTACGTGCCTGGACAGTAGAAGTTGGCGCAACCGCACCACAAGCAGCCGGTGTTATTCACACAGACTTTGAAAAAGGCTTCATCCGCGCAGAAGTTATCGCATACGAAGATTTTGTTAGCAACAAAGGCGAGCAAGGCGCAAAAGACGCGGGAAAATGGAGGCTAGAAGGCAAAGAGTATATTGTTAAAGACGGTGATGTAATGCATTTCCGCTTTAATGTATAAATGACTCCAAATAAGGCAGAAATACTTGACATTCTGTCTTCAAAAACGCAAAATTCGCCTTCCTGATTTCAGGGTCAATCTTCTAATGATTAACCACAGCGAAATCAGGAGGGTTATCAAGATATAAAAATGAAAATGGCTATGTAGCTCAGCTGGTTAGAGCACATCACTCATAATGATGGGGTCCCCTGTTCGAATCTGGGCATAGCCACCATTTTCAAAGTCTTACAATAATTTTTCTTCCGCTGAACTTCATACACTAATTAAGTCCTAAAAACCTCCAGAAAAACAAAAAACACGCCTCAATTGGAGTTTCTTAACAACTATCTCAATCCTACCTATAATAGATAAAAAAAATTCTACGCTACCCCTTATCTAATTTTTAACTTTAGCTTGTCAACGAGATTACGTATTGACGAACCCACCTCTTCTGACACGCGCTCATTAGCCTGGTTGCTATCTTTAATTTCAAGACCAAAAAATAAATACGAGGCCTTTAGGTAACCTAGAGTCTCTGCCAATGCTATGCTGTCAAAAATATTTATCGTATGGCTAGATGTTGAGAATTTATTTGCACATTCTTCCTGGCTCTTAATGACATGAACGGTGCCAGGAAGTGCCCCTGACTTTACTGCATCAACAAATACAACTTCTGTTGCGCCTTCAGCGACAGGAAACCAATCAACTCCATCAGCTTTACTTTTGAAAAAAATAGTAGAATCGTTGACACATTGCTGACTAAGCTTATCAATAACCAACCACCCCGCCTGATCGTCTCCGTTAAATGAACCGAAGCCTACCACCACTTTTTTGTCGTCAATCATGGATGCCGGTTAATTTTAAGATCTAGGAAATGAGTTGCGCATGAGATACAAGGATCATAATTTCGAATCACTTTTTCGGCATACAATTGCAACTCATAATCTGGCCTGTCCAGACCATAACTATTAAGGCTATCTCTTAAATCTTGCTCTATTCTCGCCTGGTTTTGACTTGTTGGTGGAACAATTGTGGCTTTTAGTATTCGCCCATCGCTATTCACCTCATACTCGTGAAACAATATTCCGCGAGGCGCCTCCGTACACGCAGACGCGATACCGGCTCTGGGCACCACTTCAACAAACGGACGATTAGTTTCTTTATACGCTTTAAGGATTTCTATACTTTCGTTGATTGCGAATAGTATTTCTAATGCTCTGGCGTGAACGCTGTGAAACATATTTCGATCAGGAAAGTTTAAACCCGCTTTTTTGCCAC
>JAOTSL010000115.1 GCA_029864945.1 Gammaproteobacteria bacterium | reverse complement strand
CGGTCATCACGCCATTTTTGATCCCGCCATGCTGGACACACCAAAAATTAATGACGTGTTCAAAGCACAGCAAAATGAAAATGAACATAAAATTATTATCAAACGTCACAACAAATTAACCACCATTAGCTACCCTTTTAATCCTTTAGATGCAGTTGGCTGGCACGGTGATTTATCTGTGGTGAGAATAAACTGGCGTGATATCCGCCCTGTGATGAGTCATCGTTATCACCTTGCGCCATCAGCACATACTACATTTGTTAGTCGTCGTTTTGTTGTATGCACTTTTTGCCCTCGCCCTATTGAAAGTGATCCGGGTGCTTTAAAAGTGCCATTTTTTCACAATAATGACGACTATGAAGAAGTGATCTTTTATCATCAGGGAGAGTTTTTCTCTCGCGATAATATACACCCCGGCATGCTTACCTTACATCCAAGTGGCTTGACTCATGGGCCGCACCCAAAAGCACTGCAAACCGGTTTGAAATCTGAGCGCAAAGAGACAGATGAAGTAGCGGTTATGATAGACACTCGTGATGAACTTTTTATAGACCCAGATGCAGAAAAAATTGAATGGCCAGATTACGTGCATTCATGGCGTGGGGAAAACACATGAAATTGGCAAGCTTAAAAACAAGTCCCTTACATGGTAATGAAGAAGTAATTCGCGATGGCACTTTGGTTGTAGTCGATAAAAGTATTAGTTATTTTGTTGATGCATCTCACATTGCTCCGAACTTACAACTTGCCATTGAAAACTGGAATAATTGCGAAACTGCATTGCAGGATTTGTATGAAACTCTGAATATCGATAATAAAGTTGGTACTGCATTACAGATAAGTGATCTTGCATCACCTTTGCCCAGAGCATATCAATGGCTTGATGGCAGCGCTTACTTAAGTCATGTCGAGCGTGTTCGCAAAGCACGTGGCGCTGAAATGCCACCGAGTTTTTTAAATGACCCATTAATGTACCAAGGCGGATCAGATCATTTTATTGGCCCTAACGATCCAATTTATGTCGCTGATGAAGCTTATGGTATCGATTTCGAATCGGAAGTCGGCATCATTACTAATGATGTACCCATGGGGGTTGTACCATCCAGAGCGGCTGAGAACATTAAATTAATCGTGCTGATAAATGATGTGAGCTTGCGTAACTTAATACCTTCCGAACTTTCCAAGGGTTTTGGTTTTATTCATGGCAAACCACCCACGACATTTTCTCCTGTTGCAATTACACCTGATGAACTGGGGGATGCCTGGTTAGATACAAAGGTTAATTTACCACTAACATCTACTTATAATAATTCATTATTCGGTAATCCAAATGCCGGAGATGACATGCAATTTAATTTCGCAGAGCTTATCAGCCACGCAGCAAAAACCCGACCGCTACGAGCAGGGACAATTATCGGCTCTGGAACAGTCTCTAATAATGATATTTCAACTGGATGCTCGTGTCTTGTGGAAAAACGAGTATTAGAAATTATCGAATCAGGAGAAGCAAAAACACCATTTATGAAGTTTGGTGACACCATTCATATCGAAATGCTGGACGGCAAGAAACAATCTATTTTTGGTGCAATCGATCAGGAAATACGGTTATGGAAGAATTAACTTTATTTACCTATTGCCGAAGCTCCGCCGCTTATCGGGTACGAATTGCACTAAATGTAAAGGGGATTAATTACCAGTCGGAGTTTATTCACCTGCTCAAAGACGGCGGCCAAGAAAAAACAGAATACTATTCACAGATAAATCCTCAACAACTGATTCCTAGCTTACTCGCAGACGGAGATGTCATCACTCAATCTATGGCAATTATTGAGTACATCGATGAGGTTTACCCTATCCCTGCATTATTACCAGATAACCCGATTGACCGTTCATATGTACGCTCCATTGCGCAAACCATTGCCTGCGATATACACCCGCTAAATAATCTTCGAGTACTAGAATATCTTGAGAAAAAACTAAGTGTCGAAACTGCCGAAAAAAATAAGTGGTACTGTCATTGGATAAATTTAGGATTTAGCGCGTTAGAAGAACGCCTGAAAAAATCAGGAAAAAGTGGCAAGTATTGTTTTGAAAATCAAATAACTATGGCAGACATTTGTCTCGTGCCGCAAGTTTACAATGCATTACGGTTTAACTGTGATCCGAAAAAATACACATTAATCTACAATATTTACCAAAACTGCATGAAAAGTGCAGTGTTTATAAATGCTTCCCCAGAAAAGCAAAAGGATTTTGTGGTTAGTTAACGCACAAAAGCATAGGAAAGATGTTACAAGGATATAATCTGAGGTGAATTGTGGTTAACAAAGAAAATACAGAAAACAAACAAATAAATCAATTTGCAATTGATAATAACATTGCTGGTCTCACTGTTATTTCAACAAAAGCGGTTTTCAATAATGAACCAGGTTACACCGTAGAAAAAGCCAAGCGCTTTCTTGTATTCCAGGACCGCATCAATAAGGATTTATTAAAACACCCTATCATAACCGATAACCATTACACACGATGGTTTGAAGAAGGTGAAATAAATCAACCTCAAATTCAGGATTTCATTGTTCAATTTTCAGTTTTCTCAAATTTATTTTTAATCGCTCAGCTAAAAAAAATGATCAACGCAGATAGTCTCGAAGGGATGCGTGCCTCCAAAGAAATACTCGCAAATGAAATTGGTGTGATTTTTAAAGCATCAAAGAATACAGACGTTAACGACAAGCAAACTGAATACGAAAAAGAATTCGTTTCTGCGGAAGGCACCATTGAAGGTGGTACTTTTAGATTCCGCGCCGCTCATTTTGAGTGGTTACTAAACATGGCAGAGAAGTTAGACCTCGGATATAACGACGTTGGAAAACGTAGTCACGGTTACAAGTCCACATTGTTTTTTTGTGATGAGTTATCCCGAATTTATGGTAACGAGGATTATATGATTTCGCAGGCAGCCAGTTATGCAGTCGAAAACTGGGCCGCAGCCGGGTTTTGGGATGAGCTGGTTCGGGGATTTGAAAAATATAACTCAAAAACTAAAAATAAATTACCAATCGCCTTTTTTATCTATCACGCAAAAATTGAAGCACAACATGCCGCACATACTCAGGAAGAACTGGAAGAGCTCTATTTTGACCGCGAGATAGATGAGGAAAAATTCATCAAATACGGCAATGAAATGCTCGAAGGGGTTTCAGCATTCTGGACAGGCCTTAATGAGCACCGTCAAAAACTTTGATTCGAGAATAAATAAATGGACGAGAAACAGTACTTTCAAGATTACATGCCAGGCAATACCTGCTTTGGTTGTGGTAGTGATAATGAAAAAGGATTAAAAATCCGCAGTTACTGGCAAGATGATATTGCAACCTGTTTATGGAAACCAGAGCCCCACCACCTAGGATGGGCCGGACTAACCTGCGGTGGTGTAATTGCAAGCCTTGTAGACTGCCATTGCATTGCGACCGCAATGGCCACAGCAATTAAAAATGAAAACCGCTCACTTGACTCTGAACCAAAATACTTATTTGCAACTGGCTCAATTAATATTACCTACTTAAAGCCAACACCAATAGACCAAACAATGTGTTTAAAGGCCAAGGTCATAAAAGTTAAAAATGAAAAAAAGTATACGTTAGAGTGTGATGTTTTTGTTGGTGAAGAAAAAACAGCAACAGCACAAGTTGTTGCACTACTCGTTTACCGAAGCGATAGGCCTGACGAGGCACCCGCTGTTTTCAAACAAAGTTAATCGTTTACTGGGAGTAATATTATGAGCATCGAATTAGAGTCATTTAGAACCAAAGTTAGAGCCTTCGCTGAATCAGAAATTGCACCCCATGCTGCAAAAATTGATAGAGACGACGAATTTCCCGCGGATATGTGGAAAAAAATTGGTGATGCCAAATTAATGGGTATTACAATACCTAAGGCCTACGGCGGGGAAGAGCTTAGTTATTTTCATCACGTCATTGCCGTTGAAGAATTATCTCGCGCATCTGGTTCTGCTGGTTTTGCTTATGCGGCAAATTCCAATATTTGTATCGATAACCTATACAAACATGCAAATGAAGAACAACGTAAAAAATATTTACCAAAATTAATATCCGGTGAACATGTTGGTGCACTGGCAATGTCGGAACCCGATGCTGGTTCGGATGTTATTGGGTCCATGAGTTGCTTTGCAGAAAAAAAAGGCAATAACTGGGTAGCTAACGGTACAAAACGCTGGATCACCAACGGTCCCTATGCAAACACACTCATCGTTTACATGCGAACTGCCGCTAAAGAAACAGGCTCAAAAAGCATAACTGCTTTTATAATAGAAAAAGGAATGCCCGGATTCACCCAGGGAACCAAAAAAGACAAACTTGGTATGAGGGGTGCCGGTAACTGCGAGTTATATTTTGAAAACTGTGAAATTCCGGATTCTCAAGTTCTCGGTGAAGTTAATCAGGGCGTCAAACTTTTGATGAATGGTCTAGATTCAGAGCGACTCATTCTCTGTGGTGGGCCACTGGGTATTATGCAGGCTGCGTTAGATGTGGTTATACCCTATTGTCAAGAACGTGAGCAATTCGGACAGGCAATTGGCAATTTTCAAATGGTACAGGCCAAAATAGCTGAAATGTATACTCGTATGGAAGCATCACGTGCAATGGTATACAGGCTCGGCGCAAACTTTAAAGACCATCCTAACCGTAACCGGGATGCAGCAGCGGCGTGTTTATTTTCTTCCGAGTCTTCAACTTCAGTTTCACTGGACGCCATTCAGTTATTAGGTGGCCGAGGCTATATGAACGAAGAAATTCCTGGACGCTTATTGAGAGATTCCAAAATTTACGAAATTGGTGGCGGAACAAATGAGATTCGAAAAATGATTATCGCCAGAGATTTACTGTCGCGAAAAAAGTAACGAGTTAAATAACAGAAAAACGGGAAATAGTTAAATGAATGACGACGATATTGTTATTGTCTCCGCGAAGCGCACTCCAACTGGTGCTTTTCAGGGGGCTTTTTCTTCCAGTTCCAGCACTGATCTTGGCGCCGCTGCTATCAAAGGACTAATAGTTGATAGTAAAATCGATATTAATCTTATTGACGAAGTACTCATGGGATGCGTATTACCCGCAGGCCTTGGTCAGGCCCCCGCTAGGCAGGCCGCGTTGAAAGCCAATTTATCGTTAGCGACAGCCTGCACCACAGTTAACAAAGTATGTGGATCTGGAATGAAAACAGTAATGATGGCACATGATTTAATAAAAGCCGGTAGTGCTAATATTGTTGTTTCAGGTGGAATGGAATCCATGACAAATGCACCCTATCTGTTACCGAAAGTACGTGATGGCCTTCGTCTCGGGCATTCTCAAGTGATCGACCATATGTTTTTTGATGGATTAGAAAATGCCGGTGACAACGCATTAATGGGCACCTTTGCCGAAAACTGCGCAGACAAATACTCATTCACGCGTGAACAACAGGATGCTTTTGCAACAGAGTCCGTAACCCGTGCAATTACAGCTATTAAGAGTAGAGGTTTTATCCGAGAAATCGCGCCGGTAGAAACTAAAACGAGAGATGGTAAAATTACCGTCGATCAGGATGAACCACCCTTAAAATGTAAAATTGACAAAATTCCCCGCCTAAAACCAGCATTTCGTAAAGACACTGGCACAGTTACCGCCGCAAACTCTTCATCAATTGCTGATGGTGCTGCTGCGTTACTCATTATGCAGGCACATAAAGCTAAATCACTCGGTCTCACGCCGCTGGCAAAAATCGTCGCACATAGCAGCCACGCACAAGAACCGGAAAACTTCACGACCGCACCTGTAGGCGCAATTAAAAAATTACTTGAGAAAACAGGATGGACAATTAACAACGTGGATCTTTTTGAAATTAATGAGGCTTTTGCTGTAGTAACCATGGCTGCAATTAAAGAACTAGAGCTTGATCACAATAAAGTGAATATTCATGGTGGTGCTTGTGCGCTAGGCCATCCGATAGGCGCTAGTGGCGCTCGCTTACTTGTCACTTTAGTTCACGCTTTACAAAAGAAACAACTGACACGTGGTATTGCATCACTCTGTATTGGTGGCGGTGAAGCAACTGCCGTTGCGATCGAGAGAGTTTAAAGTTTGCAGTTTAAAGCTTGAAAGTTGCAGTTGAGAATTTAGTTGAGAGCTTAGTTGAGAGTTTAGTTTTTTGCTTTTTTTAAGGAATAAAAAATGGCTGTTTTAAAATCCAAAATCGACGCTAATACGAAAAAGTTTCGCGAAAATGCAACACGTATGTTCAAGCTACTTTCTGACTTTAAAGAAAAGATTGCCATCTCTACCGCAGGTGGCTCTGATAAAGCTAAAGAAAAACATTTGAAACGCGGGAAATTATTAGCAAGAGACCGAATAGCACAACTGATTGATAAAAAATCTACATTTTTGGAATTCTCCCAATTAGCCGCATTTGGTATTTACAATAATGAAGTCAATGGAGCAGGTATCGTTACGGGTATCGGCAAAATTCACGGCCAGGACGTGCTAATTGTAGCTAACGATGCAACGATAAAAGGTGGCACATACTATCCCTTAACCGCTAAAAAACATCTACGCGCGCTGGAAATTGCTGAGCAAAATCATTTACCCTGCGCCTATCTCGTAGACTCCGGCGGTGCATTTTTACCTAAGCAAGATGAAGTTTTTGCTGATAGAGATCATTTCGGTCGCATATTTTATATGCAAGCACGCATGTCAGGAAAAGGGATTCCACAAATTGCAGTCGTAATGGGGTCTTGCGTTGCCGGCGGTGCTTATGTTCCATCAATGAGTGATGAATCGGTTATTGTAAAAAATCAAGGCACCATTTTTCTTGGAGGGCCGCAACTCGTTCACGCGGCAACAGGTGAAGTTGCTGACGTAGAAGAACTAGGTGGTGGAGTTATGCACTGCCGAATTTCTGGGGTAACCGATCACCTCGCCGAAAATGATGAAGATGCCTTGCGCATTGCCCGTGATATTTTTAAAAACATTAATTACCCACGATACAATTCAATAAGCAGACAGAAAAGTGTCGCCCCACTTTATTCCGCTGAAGATATGTACGGCATTATTCCAGAGAGTCCTCGCGTACAATATGATGTGAGAGAAATTATTTCTCGAATTGTTGATGCCTCAGAGTTTCATGAATTTAAAGCGTCGTTTGGACAGACCCTAGTATGTGGCTTTGCCCATATAGACGGCTATCCCGTGGGTATTCTCGCAAATAATGGCGTATTGTTTTCAGAATCTGCATTAAAAGCAACTCACTTTATTCAACTTTGTGTTCAACGAAAGATACCCTTGGTCTTTTTGCAAAACATTACAGGGTTCATGATCGGAAAAAATTTCGAACAAGGCGGCATAGCCAAACACGGCGCCAAAATGGTAACAGCTGTCGCTTGTGCAAATGTACCTAAATATACCGTAATTATTGGCGGATCGTTTGGCGCGGGAAATTATGCCATGTGTGGCCGTGCATATTCGCCACGACAGTTGTGGATGTGGCCAAACGCACGCATTTCGGTCATGGGTGGCGAAGTCGCTTCTTCCGTTCTTAGCTCAGTAAAAAACGAAGGCATAAAAGCAAGAGGACAAGTTTGGGATGAGACTGAAAAAACAGAATTTGAACAGGAAATACTTCAACAATTCGAAACCCAAAGCCACCCCTATTATGCGTCTGCTCGTATATGGGATGATGGCATTATTGACCCAGCAGATACTCGTGAGGTTTTGGCTCGCGGACTTCAAGCAGCAGCCAATGCACCATTAGATGATACGGAGTTTGGTATATTTCGAATGTAACATTCGTTTTATTATTTACCGGAATAGACGAACTACAAATTAGTAAAAAAATATCACAAAAATGGCAAAAAAAGATAGAAAGGTAAATCATGAGTGAGTCACTAATAACTAATATTGACAAACGTGGCGTAGCTTCACTAGTTTTAAATCGCCCTGAAAAACATAATGCCTTCGATGGAATATTAATACAGGAAATCACCCGCTTTCTTACCGAACTTGATCGTAATCCATTAGTCCGTTTACTTGTCATTACCGGCAACGGAAAATCTTTTTCCAGTGGCGCAGATTTATCCTGGATGAAGGCCATGGTTACTTATGACTTAGCAACTAACAAACAAGATGCTTATCTGCTTGCTGATTTAATGAAACAGCTAAAGGGATTTAGCAAGCCCATTATTGCGGGTGTAAATGGCAACGCGTTTGGAGGAGCTATTGGCATTATTGCCTGCTGTGACATAGCCATTGCCTCTGACCAAGCTAAATTTTGTTTTTCTGAAGTTCTGCTAGGCATTGCGCCCGCGGTTATATCCCCCTATGTCATCAATGCTATTGGGCAGCATAATGCTAAGCGATTTTTTCTAACTGGTGAGTTATTTTTTTCGTCAGATGCACTAAATATGGGCCTTATTCATTACACCGTACCAGATTCTGAGCTAGAAAATACAATAGAAAACAAAATAAATCTGCTACTTAAAGGCGGCCCTATTGCACAACAAGAAATTAAAAAACTAATAAACCAACTTTCACCCATTGAAGACATAACAACAGATTATACCGTTGATCTTATCGCCCGTCTGCGTGTATCAGAAGAAGGTCAAAATGGACTAAATTCATTTCTAGAAAAACAAAAACCAGACTGGCTGATTACAGAAGATAACAAAAACTGATGCCAAACAACACAGTCAAAATATGTGAAATGGGACCGAGAGATGGCCTTCAAAACGAAGCTGCTTATATTGATACGAAAACTAAAATTGATTTCATTAATAAATTATCAAATACTGGTCTAGGAAATATTGAAGTAAGCAGTTTTGTAAACCCTAAACGCGTTCCGCAAATGGCAGATGCTGCAAACGTTTTCAAAGAGATATCACGAAAAAAAAATGTCTTATACAGTGCCCTAGTGCCAAATGAATTAGGCTTACAAAACGCGCTTGATTGTCATCCAGATAGCATCGCAGTCTTCACAACAGTATCAGAAAGTTTTTCAAAAAAAAATATTAATTGCAGTATAAGTGAATCGCTTCAACGTTTCGCCTCTGTCATCAAGAAAGCACAGGATAACGAAATACCTGTTCGCGCCTATATTTCTTGTGTTATGGGCTGCCCTTATGAGGGTTTTATTCAACCAGAAAAAGTTGCGGAACTCGCAAAACAACTTATTG
>JAOTSL010000114.1 GCA_029864945.1 Gammaproteobacteria bacterium | reverse complement strand
AAACCGGTCTTCATCCAGTGTCAGTGTAATTTCAATCCCCCGACAGAGCGCGCTAATACCGTGATCTTTTACACGCGACATTACCTGCTTACTTTCAATACTAACAACCCCTTCAATGAGGCTGCGTGTAGTTGGTGAGTCGTCAAAATTATACAGAGTTAATATTTCTCTCAAAACATCCGCACCATGTTCAGAATCCATAAGTGAAAGATGATTTAAGTTTAAATGGGAGATAAGACGCCAACGGGTACTTTCGCGCAATTCAACACGTTTAGTTTTTGTTGGCGGCGTTATACATTGAACGGAAGACAATGGTGCATTACCCTCACCCAGCTGTAAATAAGGCTGCCCTCCGCCAAACGGTAATCGACCCGGCAAATCCCTGTTCAGGCAGGTCGTCTTGATATTAAGAACCCAGTTGTCAGGAATATCCGGCTGAAAATTAAGATCGACTAGAGAGATATACATTTCAGTACCATTATCAATATCCTCCTGCCGATGAATCTCCGCAGATTTACGATTCGCGTGCCAGTAGGCAATATCCTTTCGGTCGTTCATCTGATGATTAAAACCATAAAATGGACGATATTCCATTTTTTCACCCGTAGGAGAAACGGCCTCAACTTTATCAATTGAATAAACTTCTTTCGAAAGCATTCGACGTGAATCAGGTACAACATGATATTCTTCATTTTTATGACTTAAGGTCATAGACTCTGCATGCTGCGAAAACAAATTCACCATTGGAGTGCAACCAAGATAAAAATTTTCTTTGTCGATGCTGTTTTCAAGTTCGGGCAGAGATTCATTGAGATATAAATATATCTCAATCTCATTACCTGATTTACTAAAAACATTAGCACCCAGACCACTCAACTTCATGAAGTTGAATTTTTCTGAAAAAGTAAAGTATTCGCTTAATAAGCGATAACCGAGTTGCGAACGAGCTGGGTAAGGTAGCAACCCTTCATCTTTTCCAAATCCAACAGGCTCAAGTTGATCGGCATCCAGATAGACCGCGTTATTATCCGCAGGAGATTCCGCAACTGACATTGCGACGGTATGATTAAAAATCAGCTCGTAGAGCGCCGACACTTCCGTACTCTGCCCTCCTAAATAGAACACTAAATCCTCAGGACTTAATTGACTAAAGGTCATTTCATCTGACATGCAGCGAAGTTTTAAACGCAAAACGGCTATCGCACCAAAATGTTTTGGTAATGCAGGCGCTTGATACGAACCACGCACTAGCTGTGCATCGGTAATTTCGATTGGCCACAATGTAACAGCGGAAGCGGTATTAAATCGACATGGTTCACCATCAACCGGTTGGGTTTCAATTAGTGAACCGGATTTTATTTTATAACCCGTTGTAGCTTCAGCAACACCCTTAAACTGTATAATCGACATACTCGGGACAGGTGCAAGATAATGGGGATAAAGCACCTCCAGCATTGAGTTGCTAATTTCAGGAAAGCTATCATCGAGTTTTTTGCGAACTCGCGCATTTAAAAATGCAACGGATTCTATCAACCGGGAAACATGGGGATCTTCAATTGTGTCTTGACTTAATCGCAGCCGTCCTGCAATTTTTGGATTTGCCTCTGCAAAAGCAGCAGCTGAACGTCGAATGAAATTCAGCTCTTTGTTATAAAATTTTATTAAATCGTCACTCACCTTCGACATCCCTTACATGAAAGCTTCTGGTAACAGGTTCCAGGCTGGAATCAAATACAATAGGTTTAACCGCAGGCTCAACTCTTAACAATGCATCAATACGAAAGCGGAATGTTCGATCCAAAGCACTTGCATCATTTGACACCGAAATTGAAACAGATTTAAACCGTGGCTCGTATTTCATTATTATTTTTTCAATCACTCGGGCAAACTCAGCCTTAGCATCATCGGAGCCAATATTAATGCCCGTCGCATCGGGTATGCCGTAATTCAGCGCGGTAAATTCAAGTAATTCCCAACGCCCCATTTCATCATTGCAACGTCGCCGGGTATTGAGTAAATTTTCAAGATCCCTACGCACAGACTCACGTAATTCTTTAATAACCTGATTACGCGAACTCACCGCTTCAACTTTTCTTGAAGGATCAAAATCCAACAAACGATCTAATATAGACGGCGTTAATGCTTGCGTGATTTTAGGTCTGGCCATTATTATTGATCAAACTTAATTTCTTGCATTTCCATAATGGTTTTTGCTTGCTCATCAACGTAAAACATTTTTTGCCCTGCTCCAAGCACGGGCTCACCTTCATCACCTAACCAATCGGTAGTACGGCCTAATAAAAAGGCTTCCCGATCTTCCTCAGGCAACGCTAAATAAGTTGCCGGCATATAAACCTCACCATCAGGTCCGTCACCATTTATTTCTAAATGCGCTCGTCTAAACACTAGATCTAATGCGCTTTCTGGTTTGTAAAAATTAATGCTAATTATACGCGAAAAAGGAATCCAGTAATATTTCCCGTTACTGGTAAACACTTCTAGTACGCCCGGCGCTCTATCATCCAGGTCTCTGAAATCTGAGAATTTAACACCATCTAATTCACCACTGATCGGCTGCCTGGCTTCCTCAGCGGCATTAAGAATACCTAGTGCTTCTGTCTTACTATTCTCGCGTAATAAAACTGATGCCTTTAAATAATGCTGCACCAAATCGTCTGGAACTTCCAATACCTCTGGGACACGGCCGTCTTTAACAAATTGATCCCGCGCTTGTCCGGCCCTTATCATTTGTCGCCAAAGCATTATACCCATCATTGCTTCTGGGCTTTGGTGGCCTATCATATCAAGTTGTTTATCTGCCCTGTCCCACTCTCGGCTAATTAACAATAATTCGGACAAAAACCCACGACGATTTGTATCTGTCGGGTTCTTTTTTACTTCTTCAATTATTGCTTTAATTGCGTTATCTAACTGGCCTGCCTGGTAGTATTCTCGAGCGTTCATTTTCCGTCCCTTATTCTCATTTTTATTTCTTTGTTTTAACTTCAATCAACAATAATTCTTGCGACTTAGACTACACCTTTGCTGCTGACAACTCTGTAACCAGCTTCACACCTGACACCATTTGATCTAACTGCATGTGTGGTTTCAAACGGGTAACGCATGAATATACGCCCGGTTTTCCAGGTATCTCCCTCACCTCCACACTTGCCTCTGCCAACGGATACTTCGCCAGATGCTCTTCAGTTCCGGATGAGCTACCGGTTGAATACTTAAGCAACCAGTTATGGAGATAAGTTTCACATTCTTCAGCGCCAAAAAAAGAACCCACTTTTTCTCTACCAATCACTTTAATATAATGCGCAAAACGAGAGACACAAAACATATACTGCAACATGGCGGATATTTTCGCATTAATTTCTGCAATATTTGAAGCATAACTCTGGGCACCTTGGATCGACTGATTACCATAAAAAACAGCATACTTAGTATCCTTGCTATGGCACAAAGGGATAAATCCATATTCGCTTAATATTTTTTCAGAATAATCACTTATTAATACATCGGTAGAATATTTAAGTGCAACATCACCGCTATCAGTTTTAAAGCTGGGAACGGGCAAATGCCTGACCACCCCGCCTCTGTCGATGCCGTCATGACAACCCCGTATATCGGTAAACCAGGAATTATTTGAAAAGGACTTTATTAATATAGACCCAAAGGCATAACACCCATTACCCCATAAATAACCAGAGCTATCCGGTTGTGAAACATCTTCAGTAAAACGAAATTGATCACTACGATAGGAATCATAGTCGTATGGCTCTCGCATCAAAACTCGAGGCAACGTTAAACCAACAAAACGTGAATCATCTGTTGATCTAAATGCATTCCATTTTAAATATTCAGCCTGCGAAAATAAGTTTTCATAATTTATAGGTAAGCCGAGACCTGAAAAATCATCTACACCGAACAATACGGGATCAACACCCGTAACAAAAGGACAAAATGCAGCAGCAGCTACCTGGGATATATCGCGTAATGCAGTTATATCGTCAGTTTTATGATCCGGCCCCGGCCGATGTCTTATTTGATAGTCACCCAACAAAACACCATAAGGCTCACCACCCGCCGTACCAAACTCAGTACTGTAAATTTTACGAAATAAATGACTTTGATCAAAATCAATTGCTCGATCGAGATCTTTTACCAATGTTGCCCAGCTCACATCCAGGAATTTTACTTTAATATTATCCTGATCACCCGCTTCCTCAGTAAGATAAAGTAAACCACGCCAGGAGGCTTCTAACTTCTGAAACTTTGGGTGATGCATAATTGCATTCACTTGCTCATTCAGCATTTCATCTATATGCGCTATTTGCATATTTAAAAGGCAGGTTAAATCATCCTTGGTTTTCAGGTTTTTAATTTTTGACAACTCAAAAAAATGTTTGAGTTGATCTTCAATATTGATAGCTGATAGAAAGGCATCAAAAACCTTGCTTTGAGGTTTAGCGAGGCTTTCGGTAAATGAAATGGAAGATTCTAAAACTGAAGTAGTTAATAACGACATAGGCGTCGTCAGCTAATTAACAAAACGAAAAAAAGAAAAGCGAAAAATATCCGCTTTTCTTTTTACGTCTTTTACGTTTATTACGCTTTCGAACGCAATATAAGTTAACATCATTGCTGCTATTAGCCCATTTTTGGAATACGAGCAACCATTCGTAGTGACGTAGTTAACTCTTCCATTTGTAACCAAGGACGCATCCACGCAACAGCGTTGTATGATCCAGGTGAACCCGGAATTTCCCGCACTTCAACGCGTGCTTCAGCCAATGGGTACTTAGCCTTCATTTCTGCGCCTGAGTTAGGATTTCCGTTCACATAGTTCATTATCCAGCGATTCAACCAGTCTTCAGCTTCAGACGCTTCCATAAATGAACCAATTTTATCCCGACCCATTACTTTAAGGTAATGCGCAATTCTTGATGTTGCCATCATATAAGGCAGGCGAGCAGAGATTGCTGCATTTTCAGAGGCTGCCGGGTCGTCATATACTTTTGGCTTCTGTACCGATTGAGCACCAAAAAAGACCGAGTAATCTGTGTTTTTATAATGACAAAGCGGTAAAAACCCGAGGTTACTCAGCTCAGCTTCACGGCGGTCCGTGATACCTACTTCTGTTGGACACTTCATGTCTGTGTCGCCATCATCACTGATGAAGTTATAGGTTGGAAGTCCTTCAACTTTACCACCACCTTCAGCACCTCGAATAGCAGTACACCATCCGTATTGTGCAAAGGCATCTGTTAATTTAGTACCCATGACATATGCTGCATTCATCCAAGTAAAATCATCATGCGCAGGCTCTGAAGCATCTGCAAATTCTTCATACTCAAATGCATCAATTGGTTTTGTATCTGCACCATAAGGAAGACGAGACAATACACGAGGCATTACCATATTAACGAAGCGCGCATCATCGGATTCTCTAAATGATTTCCATTTTGCGTATTCGGTTGAATCAAATACTTTTTCCAGATCACGAGGTTTTGATAACTCAGTCCAGTCACCAAAACCAAATAATTTTGGATCTGACGCTGAAATAAACGGACAAAAAGACGCCGCAGCAACATGAGACATATTCGTCAACATATCAATATCATCAGGATGATTGGTAAATTCAAAATCCCCAATTAACGCGCCATACGGCTCGCCACCAGGCGTACCAAATTCACTTTCATATAATTTTTTAAACGTTTGACTTTGATCAAATTCAACCGCCTTATCCAGATCTTTAAAAATTTCTTTTTTAGTACCGTTAAATACTTTTATTTTTAACGAAGATCCAGTTTCTGAATTCATTACAAGGTGCTGCAAACCACGCCAGCTACCTTCTAGTTTTTGCAATTTGTCTGCATGCATAATCGCCGCAAGCTGTTTTGACATTGCTTTATCAATTTGATCTATCGCTTTATTTATTGTGACAGTCAGATTTCGATCCCAAGTAACAACACCTTCTAACGCTTGTTCCGTGAATGTTGTTAACAACTCAGTTGAGCGATCACGTTCAGTTTGCTTTGTTGCACCAATTGCCTGCTCTAAAAGACTCAACCCTTCGGTGGCTTCGCCTGCCTGTGCTTGAACTTCTGATTCAGTTGAAGCCATAATTATTCTCCTTTCTCTTCAATGCCTAATTCCGAAGACACTGATTTTAAATTTGCATCATCGGTTAATACTTTTTCAAGCACATTTTCAAGGTCTTCAGAAAGGTCAGCTTTTGTTAAAATATCGCGCAACTGATCACGTGTCCGCTGCAGCTTCTTCAAAGGATCAACTTGGTTAACAATCGCTTCTGGAGAAAAATCGTCCATAGAATTAAATTTAAGATTAACCGCCATTTCGCTTCCATCACCGGCCAGCGTATTTTCAACTTTGAGATTAACACCAGGCGTCATGCGAGAAAGAATACTATCGAAGTTATCTCTATCGATCTGGATATATTTTCGGTCTTTCAGTGGCTTTAACGGTGATGTAGGATCGCCAGAAAAATCACCCATTACACCAACAACAAACGGCAATTCCTTTTTAACCGCTGCGCCTTCAGTTTCTACTTCATAAGAAATATGAACACGGGGCTTACGAACCCGACCTAATTTATCATGTATACTCGCCATTTTTATTCCCTCTACCTAGTCGATTGGTGACTATTATTTAGCAAGTCTCTCCTAAAATAATAATCAAAACCCGTTAATTTAACCCTAAAAATACCTAGCGTTATGATCTTACTACTCTAACGACCCTAACTACTACAGGTAAAATCATAATCCGAGATACTCTATCGGGCGATTATTGCATAATTAATGCGATACCTCTGTTACTTACCTTATTGCGTTTATATTATTTTTATGAGTCTTTTTCATCTGGAACGCCTGTCAATTTAAAAAAGTCATCCCGTGCACGATCATCTGGAATCAACTCAGATAATAATTCCGGCAAACTCATTCGACCCCATTTTACTGCTCGCTCCAGATTGTAGGATATTGGGGAGTGAGGCTCAGTTTGACGAAAGAATTCGCTCACTTTAAGTAAAGCACGAAACGCTTCATCACGATTTGTAACTGCTGCATTTTCAATAGAAACGCCCTTGCTCCCAGTCGAACCAGTATTAACACTAACAGTGCTTCCATCGTGCGCTTCTTCGTCATTTCCAACCTCATCGCTTTCGCCACTGAAAGCCACATTTTTTGTTAGAAACCCCAAAACTTCCAGTACACGTTTAATCGCTTTGCTAATGTTTGAGCTCGGAGGGGATTCATCACCACACTTAGCATCTAGTAATGTGGTAAATTTTTGATATTCCTCCACACAGGCTTCAATGTCTTCTTTCAAATTAACAAAAAAGCTGGGAGGTGTTTCAAGTACCGCCTGATCAATTATTTTTAAGGTAATTCCACCCGATGCTATACGTGCTTGTTTTTTATCTGGGTCTGTTATTGTTTCAATTTCATAGGCTTGCTCATAATGCCATGCAGCGAAAGGCATAGAATTATAAGCTTGAGTAATACCGACTTGCTTGATAGGGCCGATTAAGGTGCCGTCGCCATCTTCGCCATTTAATCCAGCCATAGGCGCAACCCGGCTTTCCAGACCATCTTCATCGGGCAATGGATAAAGCTCATCCCAGTACTTCTCAACAAGAGAACTGGCCAATCGAATCCCGTCCCGCAAACCGGGAAAGCCATATTCACGTATTAACGCTTCAATATACCAAGCGGTAATTTCAAAATCTTTGCCATTTTCAGTCAAAATTTTAGGAGCAAGCGTAAGAACAGTCTGCCATTCCGATACGTTTTGATAAATCGCTTCAGGATCATCGCTCATCAGATTTTGTCGTTCTGCGGTACGAGCGCCGGCACGGGCATCTTTTATTTGGTAATAAATTGAGGTGGGTGAATAGTCCTCTCGAATATCATCACCCTGAGGCTTTTCTTCAGAAATGGGTTGTAACAATGCATCTATATCAAAAGTGGCTTCAGTCGCCATCCAGCAAATCCTTTTTTACTATTTTTTAACTAATTATTTTTACTAACGACAAACACATACCTTTTACCAGCATCGTTTCGCCCAATATATATAATATTTATGTATTAGTAAAATTTTCATGTGCTTGAATAATTACCCCCTCTATTCAAGCACATGACAATATTTGTACAAATTCTACCTTACTAGTCTTCAAGCTGATCTTCAGGTAAACGAATACCTTCATTTACCCTATCAAACAAATTCAACTCTGGAGAAAAAACAGTCGCATCAACAAAACTAAATTCCTGAGCAGACGTACTTTGCCCTTTATTGGCGGAACTAATAGCTACACCAGGATCCAGAAAACGACCAAAACCACTATTTATGATTATCCCAAGATTACCCGTCATATATGAATAATTGTTAGCATTAAACGTAGTCTGATTTGTAGAAAGCTCTACTGGCTTAGCAAATGTACCTATAGCTCCATCAGTTCCGGTAACTAGCTCAACCGCATCTGCAATGATATGCACCTTGTTAGAATCCAGCGCCTGAATACTTAATCCCGCTTTAACAGTGGCTTTGTGAGACCCGGCGTTAATGTGAGTTACTGCAATAGCGTTTCGTTCAGACTTAACAGTAATATCCCCACCCAATGCTTCAACTTCACCTAACAACTGAACTAAATCATTAATTTCAAGATTAATATTTCCCTGGCTCGATTCTATGCTTCCCGAACTTGATAATGTCAGGCCATCAGCCCCAAATTGGAAATCACCAGGAGCAACGATTATATCTATGTCATTCTTGGCAGAAAACTTTTTATCTATCGTAACCTGACTGGAGGATGCCACATTGACACCACCTTCCACATCAACCTGCTCAACAAACTGAATCGCACCTACGTTATTAATTGCAATATTTCCAGATGAGACAGAAATATTACCCATTTTCAATGGGTTTGACTCTGGACTATTAGCATCAAAAGTATCACTTTGGGTCGCTAACAGGACATCATTCGAAGCATTTGTAACATTAAGCGTTGACGCAACAACTTTAAACTCATCAACTCCTCCAGACTCATTAACAGCACTGATTCCGCTTGAAGACAACAAAGAAACTTCTCGGCCGTCAACATGAGTCCCGTTGATGAAACTACCGCTAATAGATCCCGTTTTAGAATCAAGCGTTACACTACCACCACTAATTTCAGTTACCTGCAAATTAGTGTTCGCCTGATACAACGTTTTATTGTCTCTAGAAGTAACAGTAGATGAACCAGCCTGCATGGTGATAGTACCTGAGCTCGCCGTTAGA
>JAOTSL010000270.1 GCA_029864945.1 Gammaproteobacteria bacterium | reverse complement strand
AAGCATACGCACGCGAAACATCTCCAGCAGCTAAAGATGCAATGGGGCAAATTCTCGTCAATTCACGAATGTGTGCAGAGGGCAAACGTCCAATTTGCCAAGACACCGGTATCGTTGTTGTTTTTCTTGAGATAGGCATGAGTGTGACATGGGAAAAAAACGCTAATCTAGACACGCTAATAAATGAAGGTGTCCGTCAAGCATATACCGACCGAGACAACCCACTGCGCGCATCAATCGTTAGCGACCCCGCAGGCAAACGAATCAACACTAAGGACAATACACCAGCCGTTATTCATACTCGAATGGTGCCGGGTGATGCCGTATCTATTTCCGTTGCCGCTAAAGGCGGCGGGTCAGAAAACAAATCAAAATTGGTGATGCTTAATCCATCAGATAGCATTGCCGACTGGGTAGAAAAAACCGTACCCACCATGGGTGCTGGCTGGTGTCCTCCGGGTATTCTGGGCATTGGCATCGGCGGCACGGCAGAAAAAGCAGTGTTAATGGCAAAAGAGTCACTCATGGAACCAATCAATATCCATGAGCTAATTCAACGTGGGCCGGAAAACAGCGTCGAAGAATTACGCCTCGATATTTTTCAACGCATAAATGATTTAGGTATTGGCGCACAGGGGCTTGGTGGTTTAACAACCGTACTGGATGTTAAAATATTGGACTTCCCTACTCATGCAGCATCAAAACCCGTGGCAATGATTCCTAACTGTGCAGCAACCCGTCATATACACTTTAATCTTGATGGAAATGGTCCTGCAGTACTCACCCCTCCAAACCTAGAAAGCTGGCCCGACGTCAGCTGGGCACCGGGTGAAGAATCATTGCGCGTCAATCTCGATACAATTACACCGCAAGAAATACAAAACTGGAAACCAGGTGATATCGTTTTATTATCCGGGAAATTACTCACCGGTCGTGATGCCGCACATAAGCGTTTAGTTGATTTAATAAACAGTAATCAGCCATTACCAGAAGGACTGGATTTTACAAACCGCTTTATTTATTACGTAGGACCAGTTGATGCTGTGCGTGATGAAGTTATCGGGCCAGCAGGCCCAACTACCGCCACCCGCATGGATAAATTTACAGATACGTTATTAGAGTCAACCGGATTAATTGGTATGGTTGGCAAAGCTGAGCGCGGCCCGGCAGCCATAGAGTCGATTAAAGCACACAAAGCCGTTTACCTGATCGCAACCGGCGGCGCCGCCTATCTTGTCTCTAAAGCAATACGCTCAGCTAAAGTGATTGCTTTTCCTGAGTTGGGAATGGAAGCGATACATGAATTTGAGGTAGAAGATATGCCGGTAACTGTTGCGGTGGATTATCTTGGTAACTCAGTTCACACCACCGGCCCGAATGAATGGCGCGTGAAAATACAAGACATAAAAAAACATAATACGTGATTTATTATTTTAAGCTTTTATTGCTGCTAATTACTTTAATTGTCGCGACGCCCTTGGTTGCGGACCATTCCGTGCCTCATTCTCTTTCAAAATCAACGGTGATTGAGAAAATCATAATTGTTGGATTAAAAAGAACTAAAGAAAACGTTGTCCGCAGAGAGCTACTCTTTAAAGAAAATGACATATTAACAACTACCGATCTTTTGGAAAGCGTGCGAAGATTAAAAAACCTCCGGATCTTCAGCAAAGTATTACCCCTATTAAAACTCAAGGAACATAATCGAATTATTCTCACTTTTGAAGTAGAAGAGAAATGGACCACCATTCCTTATTTTAACTTCAGTGGGGGCGGTGATACTATTTACGCTTACGCAGGTATCTACGACATTAATAGTTTTGGTAGATATATCGAAACCGGTGTGCAATATGATAATTGGGACGGCGAAAGTGGCGGTGTGGTCTGGTTTCGTGACCCTCGCTTTTTGAACATGCGACTTCTTGCCGGCGCAGACCTCTGGTCAACAACGCGGCCTCGAACTTTGTTCACGCCTGCAGGAAAAAAACAAGGTCAATACATCCTCTCTCAAAAAAAGATCAACCTGATTTTTGAAAAAGAAATTAAAGAGTGGCTTCAATTTGGAATCACCTTAGAGCTTCGACAAAGCCAAATTATAGAAACCAGCATGACAGACCTGATTGATGTATCAACATCAAGTTTACTCACCAACAAAGGCCAAACCAATCAAATCGGCAGCACCTTATCCATACACCTAGGCAATCTAAATTATGACAATTACCTTGTTAAAGGCAAAAAAACATCACTGTATGTTAAGTATGCGGGTGATGAAACGGGATCAGACGAAACTTTAAAAAAAATAGAATGGCATAACACCGCCTTCTGGCGACTGCCTTACAAAGCTAATATTGGCTTTCGCTTTAACGCTGCTGCAATAGCGACCAACAATATTCAAAATTATTTTTATATTGGGGGGTTTGAAAATATTCGTGGCTATTTTGATGGTCAGTTTAGAAGCAAAGCATACTGGCAAGTTAATGCTGAATATCGTATTCCCAGCTTTCAACACAACTGGTTAGTCATACAACATATTTTCTTTCTCGATGCAGTTAATGCGTCGAATCATCTAGACGAGCTTAAAAATATCAACGATACAGTTTACAGCGCAGGCACTGGTATCCGAATTATTTCTCCTAAGATATACGGCTTTAATGGTCGACTGGACATAGCATTACTTTCATCGCAAAAAACACAAAGTTTTGTTTCTTTTGGAGCACAGCAATTTTTTTAATCGTTGCAAATTAAACTGCATACAGCCATCTTCAGACATTGGGTTTATCAACAATACAAGCCTATAAATAATCATCCAGATACTTAGACAATATTGCACTGTTTTTTTAACTTGTTACAACCCTGAGTTTATGCACTATGCTGGCATTAGTGAAACTGATCAACTTGAAAGCATTTTCGATATTCACTCTTTTAACCTAGAATCCGCAGTTAGATTCGACTTTATAG
>JAOTSL010000113.1 GCA_029864945.1 Gammaproteobacteria bacterium | reverse complement strand
GAAAATACACTTCGTTACACACTCCTTAGGTGGAATTATTTCAAGATACTATCTTCAAACTAATCAGCTTCCAGCGGGAAGCCGTATAGTGATGTTAAGCCCGCCGAATAAGGGCAGTGAAATAGCTGATAGATTTCATGATTCAACATGGTATCGTTGGTTAACTGGGCCACCAGGTCAGCAATTAACTACTGATTCAAATAGTTTGCCTAATACATTGGATGCCATTAATTATGAGGTTGGCGTTATAACAGGAAGGGATACATTGGAGCCTTGGTTTTCACGCTTAATTCCTGGAGAAGATGACGGCAAAGTATCCGTTGAAAGTGCAAAATTACCTGAGATGAAAGACTTTCTTGTCGTTGATCATACTCATACGTTCATCATGAAAAGCGATGTAGTCATGGTGCAGGTATTAAATTTTATAAAACATGGCAACTTTAAAGCATTAGACAAAAAAATATAATAACACCAATTAAACGTACAATTTACATCTTGGTTTGTGCGTTATACGCTTTAAAATAGCGTAAGAATTTTTTTAACTCATGAGTCGGTTGTGTTGCCCATATGGGATTAAATGGATATTGGTGATACAACCAAGCTAAGTATTTTAATTTAAGGAGAGAAAACGAGTGGCTGAGAAAATTGCTAAAGGAAATTTAAATAAAGGGGTGGAAGTTGCGTGGGAAAACGGCCTAAATTGTTACTCTTTTGCCGCTAAATGCGCCGCCCCCAAGGGAAGCGGTTTAATTGCATGTCTTCCTGGTGCTGCAGGGGGACAACCAGTGACACAGAGTAAAATAACACCCGTTACTTTACACAACGCTTGTGTGTCCGATGGTTTTATAGATGTTTCTGGTGGTGTAATTAGTTCAGATTACAAATTTAAAAACCCGCCAACTTGCGAGTCTACAAATTATTTAATAGCCGTTTTTTACGATACACGAAAATCTTTTCATTTTGCTAGACAACTTGCAGACGGTTCAATAAACAAACATAAGTGGGTACACAAGCCATCAGCCGCTCAAAGTGCTCACAATATGCAGGGTGGATGGTATTTGCTAGATGATCTCAGTAATGCAGATTGGGGGAATTTTGAATTTGTTTCCTATTTAAAAGCGCCTAATGCTGGAATCGCTGTTAATAAGGGAACGTTTTGAAAAAGTTTGGCCTCTAATCCTTTTTAAAAAGCAGATAACACAAACCATGTTATCTGCTTTAAGAAACAACTAAATAGCGACTAACGATATAACGAAATGTCGTCCAGCCGCCCGTATAACAAAGCGTCATTGTTAACTGAGCTTCCCATACGAATACGTAACGTGTCGTAATCAAACTCTCTGGTGCCATACGATAGTGTTAGTGGTGATTCTAATGCGATTCCACTCGCAATCGGTTGTGCCGATAAAAGTAGTTTTTTAGTCGTATCATCATAACTCAAAACCATATCCAACCATTTATCACTTACCAATATGTCGCCCTGCATCACAGCTTGAGATTCAGTACCTGCCCTATCCACATGGGTTAATTGAATCTCATACTTGTTACTTGATACAGGTATAACAATAACACTCAACTGTTCACCTTTGCTGGTTTGCGCATCAAAGAGATATTGCTTCAATTGCGGGCCACCTTGCCAGTTAAATCGCCACTTGAGCGAATAGCTTCGTTGATCCAACAATAATTTTGGTAGCTCTAAATAACCATCCCCTTTCATTTCTAACACACTACCGGTCACTTCACTGTCTTGTACGATTGGTAGTGAGCCTACTGGCATTCCATTCAAACCCAAATAATAAGCATCATTATCTACATAACTGTCTTTTACGCGATAAGCATGCTGTGACGAAAAGTCATATAATAAAAACAGTCCTTGATCATCCGTAGTCCAATAATCGTAAGGCCCGCCTTGAGATATAGTCGCACCACTATCCAACCAAGTATGACCATTAGAAATAGCGGTACCATTAATTGTTGTTCCACCTGTTGTTTCCGGTAAATGGGTGCCACCAACAAATGCTTTACCCGCCACAACAAATGAACCCCAAAAAACACCATCACCCTGAATTTTACTATCTCCGGCGACACTGACTTGATCGCGCAAAACAATGGTGTCTCGCACTGTTGCAAAACTTTCTGCTTTGCTGGATCCACTCATTTTCGCTGCCGAACTAACAATCGCATTACCTGACACCATCGAATTACCTGAAATAACAGATCGCCCTATTATGCGAGCGTTATCGGTGATCTGAGCATTCTCTAATACACGAGCCTCTGGCCCAACGTAAACTGCATCAGCTACGCTTGCTGTGCTTGCGACAAACCCACCGCCGTTCGGATGATCTGCTCCAGCAACGTCTGGCTGATCACGCAACGTGTGTGGCTCATGGCCTTTTGGCCAACCACCTGTTATTGATAGCTCATATACAAAACGGTCTAACGCTTGAAAACGGTAAGGTCCATTAAATGATGGTAGCGTTTGATCAATCTTTTCCTCAGCCGGAACCGTTGCAACAACGATATCGAGCCGCTTGATAGTGGTTCCTAATTCGGTTTCCCAATCACGAAGATTAATATGCTGGGTACCACTCATAATCATTTCACTATAGGCTTCAACAGGTGGAACAGTAGACTCATCTAACGTTGCAATAATCGTTGCGTACCATCGTGCTTTTCGCTCAGGGACTTCCCAACCATTTAACGTTATGGAAAGCCAATCATTCTCCGGATCAGGAATCAAATGAATGATGTTATGCGCAAATCTTTGAGGTGCTAAACGATCAGGAATGCGATAGTGATTATCACCAACCTTTTCCAACAACACATCGTCTCTGGCCGTTAAAGGATTTGTTGCAATCGTTTTAGTATCCACACCATTCATGCTATTCGTATACAGCGCATAATTAACGGTGGTGTTTGCAAAGTCGGCGTAGAGTCGCCCCATCGCATGCGTCCGACAAATCACATCATCGATTGGACAATCAAACGGTGCAATGCGTGCAATAAATTGAAACAGTGTTTCGTTAGGATACGCTGCACGTTGCAATATATCGGCAGTGAATTCGTAACCAAATCGATCAGCCAAAAAACGCCAAAATGGCCATACACCATAACGTGTCATAGAAGAATCGATAGCCCAATGACGCGCGAAATTTAACTGCGTAATTGCTTCGGGATACTCCGCCATGGCGGTTCCAAAAAAATTCGCATAGCTCTCAACATACCACCACCAGCCTTCCTGAAAACCACGGGTAACATCCCATTGTTGCGCGTGAAGAAACTCATGACTAATCACCCGTTGCTGCTGAGCACCCGCGACTGTTAACGCTAACACTTCAGCATAAGGAACCGTCATGTAAGGAATGTTATCCGGCCACCCCAATGTACCACCACCAGACGAAGGAATTGTGTCACCAGGTTTTGCTTCTGTTCCAGAGACATACATATTGGTTCGATAACATAGCCCGTTAGTATTACTAACAATATTACTAATTTTTATTTTAAAGTCTTCAGTTAAAATTCGTCGGAGTTCAATCAGGTTGTTGATCAGGTTTTGTTGCATCACTGTATCTGTCTGCAATGCGGTGAGTTTCGCGGTATCTTCTGCACTTATGTTTGTATAGTTTACGCCGAGAATGACAGCAATTGGACCCGCATTAAATTCAAAGCGTTGCAAAGGCGCCCAATCTGGATGGTACCAATTTGGTTCGAAGGTCGTGCAATCAGCAGCTACATCGTAACTTCCCTGATCAGTGGCAACATAAGGGAGCTGGTTTTTAGTCGTCGGCGCTACAATCAACTGATTATCTACCACTGCATCCACAATATCCTCAGCTGTTAAACCGGCGCTGTCGGTTACTGTTAGTTTAAAAGATAATATCTGATCACTTCGTGGTGCAGTAAAACTGACCACCGGCGTGTTATTTGAACTAAGAGAGACAGTTTCACCGGCAGTTTGCTGCCAAAGGTACGTCAAAGAATGACCACTGCCTTCACCATTTAACTGTGTGTTACCAAGGCCAACTACCTTAACATCTTCCCCTGCACTTACTTTTAGAGGCCAACTTTGGTTATCTACTGGCGCTTTTCCATCTGACAAACATCCGACTAATGCCAGCGTTAGTCCGGCTAAAAAAGCGACTCGCATCACTTCTGCAAAACTACTTATTGTTTTACGTACAAAGAGCCTCATCATTTTCCCTTCATTGTAATTGGTGAGTAGACCATCAGAATAGACAACCTAAAGAGGTGATTAATAGCAATGCAAGTGCCAATCTAACAACAATCAATGGGCATTCGCACGCAATGCAATATGTGTTATCCCTGCCCCCGATGATGAACAACTGCTGCACAAATATAGGAAAGAAAATTGAAAAGACAGGCTTAGTTATTTGGCAGATATACCTTGAATATTTTGAGCTAATGGATCTTTTTTCCAGGGAAATGAGAATATATCTCGAAAAATGTCCCGAACATCGTTAATCGATCTATCTTTAGTGTAATAAATCACCTTCAACTATCATTTTTGCATCTAAGGAATATATGTTTAACAAATTATCTTGATGCTTCGTTTACGAACCAATTAAATACTTTTGATTTTTTACAAAAAGGTGGTTTATAGTCCCTATACTCATTCGCATGGGATGGGTTATTTGGTTAAACATACGCAGGACGCTAAAATGAAAAACTTTCGAAATTATACGGTAAATGTTGATCGATTCGATCCGCAAGTGACCACCTACAAAACCCGACCACTTAATGTAACGCCACCAACGACTCATTTTTTTAACACCTCCGACGACGTGCAACTACGATTGAAACGTTATAAAGGTGGCACTAAAGGCCCTGTCATTTTATCCCATTGCACTGGGGTTTCTAGTTTGATGTTTGCCATTGACACCATAGACGTTAATTTATTGGAATACTTATATAACGAAGGCTATGACGTCTGGCTGCTTGATTACCGCTTAAGCATCGAATTACCCGCGTCTCAACAATTATCAACAATGGATGATGTTGCCACAAAAGATTATCCTGCGGCGGTACAAACCGTATGTGAACTTGCTGGGGTTGAAAAGGTACAGATTGTTGCACACGGTGTTGGCGCGTCTACTTTGACCATGGCTTTACTATCCGGACTCGAAAATGTAAGTGGTGCAGTTTGCTCACAAGTTTCTACTCATCTCTATTCGGTTGGTATAAATGAATTCAAAGCGAAATTAAATGCACCAACAATATTGCGGGCTTTGGGTAAAAAAACCATGACGTCATATACAGACATTAACGCAAATTTTTTAACGCGAGCATATGATGCCAGCCTGTTTTTTGTGCCCGTTCCAGAACACGAAACATGCAACAGTCCCGTGTGTCATCGCATCAGCACTATATTTGGCGAGCTATATGAGCATAGCCAACTAAATGAAGATACACATGCAGCGCTGCCCCGCATGTTTGGCCGCGTTAATCTCAGTGCAATGAAACAACTCACTGCCATATTACTCAACAATAAATTGATTGATGCAAATGGTGATGACACCTACCTACCGCATATTGATCGATTAAAATTACCGATGTTATTTATTTCTGGTGGTAACAATGATTGCGTACTTTCCAAAAGCACACAAGAAACCATCGAAATGCTGGCCGATGCCAATGGTGCTGAATTTTACAAGCGTCAGGAAATTGGCAATTACGGTCACATTGATTGCATAATCGGCAAAGATGCGGCGCGCGATGTATATCCTTTTATTCTCGATTTACTCGAATCATCACAAATACAGGCTGTGACAAAAAAAGAGTCAGAAAAAGTAAAAGTAGATGTCGCTATTGATGTTAAAGAAACTGCATAACGGATATTAGTTAAACCAACTTATATAAATTACATTATCAACAACGGCATCAGAACATATGCGCATCTGATGCCGTTATCAATGAAGCTGCTAAACTATCCTTACCCGAACAACATTCATGACCGTTTAAATCTTTATATATCTTTTTTCATTTATACCAAAACGGTACATCGTAACCACCTATCATTAACATACCTGTGATCTTGCTCACGCTGTAGATGGGGAATTACTTTTAACATATAAGATTGATATCAAGCCCTGATATTTCTTCAGTAATTTGGCAACTGCTGTATTTTTTAGCAGGCTCCTATTGCACCGATTCTAATATTATTAAGCGGCTTGTTAACACTGCCGATTCATCTTATGATGCGTTGAATGACTATTCTAAAAGGACTTGGATATGACAATACTTAAATCACTTTCCGCCTCAATTGAAAAAGACGCAACAAAACGCGCGCTGGTATTGTCTGGCGGCGGTATGCGACTGTCTTATCAAGCTGGCGCCATGCTGGCAATGGAAGAGGCCGGACTTACATTTCATCATTTTGATGCCACATCGGGTGGTAGCATGAACATGTCGATGCTTTTTTCCGGATTAGCGCCTGCAACTATGTGTAATCGCTGGGCAAGTCTTGATATGAAGGACTCTGTTTCACTCTTGCCACTTAAAGATTATTTGCACGTAAATCAACTTGAAGGCTTGGGAGATGCCGACGGCATTCGTGAAAAAGTATTCCCCCACCTCGGTATTGACCCCGAAAAAATTCGCGCTGTCGATAACGTTATTGGTACATACAATGTGCTTGATTACGCTGACAAACAGGTTAAGGTGATTCCAAACGCAGAGATTGATCTAGATATGATGATTGCGGGCATTTCTTTACCCGGCGTGTTCCCACCCGTGCGAGTAAACAATAAAACCTATTTGGATACCGCATTTATCCAAGACGCCAATTTAATGGAAGCTGTTCGCCGTGGCGCCGAGGAAGTCTGGTTAATATGGGGGCTAGGGAACACTGCAAATTATCATGGTGGAGCTCTGAATGTTTATATACAAATGCTGGAAACCAGCGCGAATGGTGCGTTAAATAATGAAATTGCACAAATACAAGAAATTAACAAACGCATCATTGCGGGCGACTCAATTTATGGGCAAAACAAACCCATTCAATTAAATATAATTCAACCTAGTCGACCATTACCCCTTGATCCTGATTTATATCTAGGAAACATTAGTAACGCGACATTAATTGATATGGGTTACGCTGATACAAAATCCTATTTGAAATCACGCGACGCACAGGGATTGCAACTTGGCACTAATATGACTCGTATGATTGAGCCAGAACCTGGATTGCGTTTTTGTGAATCACAAACCGGCGATTTAATGTTTAGTAATGGCAACAAAGAACCGTCTTCTTTAGAAATCGTTATTCACATAAATTCATTCGGAAAATTTATGGCGAACCCATCCCGTAAAGAAAGGATCACCGGTCGAATTTCGATTTCGGATCTGACCGAAGATAAGATTATTGATGATGGTCATTTTTTTGTCGTCGTGCCTGATGACAATCCTGAAATGAAAATCATCAACTACCAAATTGAATTTACGATAGGCGAGGAAGAATACACTCTACTCGGCAAGAAAAAAATATTTGACGATCCGGGGTTTGATTTCATCGAAGATTTACGCACTGTCTATGCAAGCTTATACAAAGGCTCCATAAGCGGCGATCCTATCGCCACAGGTAAGCTAACACTGTCAATCAAGGCACTAGCGAAACAAGCCTCTAGTATTCGCACAACGCATACTGATTCGGCTATTGACAGCGCAAAAATGATTGCTAAGTTTGCGTCTTTTTGTTTAACGGATGCAGAAGAAACTCATAGTTCGGTGTGATTTTTATTTAAATGCCAAGTCGATATGACGTGCATGGACACACTAATGCAGAAATTCGGCTTGAGTCATTTCATTACTATGAGCGATTTTCTCAATAGACGTAATATATTAGTGCCTATGTTAAATTAATCTAAAACAAGTGTTTACCAGATTACATTGCTTGAAGTACACTGCTATGAAAGTGAATTATGGATGATTCATGCGCTATATTATGGCGTTATAAGGTAACGTAATTAATACACATAGTTTTAACAACGGCCCATAACTGTTTTCCAAGATCAAGGATGATAAAAATGCCAATACCCCACACTACCCTGACCTTTCAAGAAACTATGTCTGGGTTCTTTTCCTTGGGTACAACTGAGTACAAAAAAGGTTCAAAAGAAGGTCGCTTTGCTGATACCAAGCTAGCGATGCACGCTAGCGTTAAAATTGTTGAACGAATTGCCTATAATATTGAAGATTAGACATGGACAGTATAATGAATTTAAACAAACCCAGTGCTTCAAATACATCGAGTATTAAACTTACCGAAAGAATAATACCGTTTACCGCGGGTGATGGCTTTCAACTAAACTTGATTAACGTTCAAGGCCCTAACACACCGACTAAGTGCCCAGTTTTACTGGTGCACGGCGCTGGCGTACGGGCTAATATATTTCGCGCTCCCATTGAAACCGGTATCGTTGAGGCATTAATTAGCGAGGGTTATGACGTTTGGATGGAAAACTGGCGCGCTAGCATCGATTTAAAATGCACCGAATGGACACTGGATCAAGCCGCGGTTTACGACCACCCTTTTGCCGTGAGAAAAATAGTTGAAGAAACAGGCGTTAAAAAAATAAAGGCGATTATTCATTGCCAGGGGTCTACCAGCTTCACCATGTCTGCTATCGCCGGCCTAGTACCTGAAGTTGACACCATTATTTCCAACGCCGTTTCGTTGCACCCGGTTCCACCCGCGTTTTCTTCTATTAAGTTAAAATATGCGGTACCAATTGTGAGTTTATTTACTAAATACCTAAACCCTCATTGGGGCGTTAAATCCAAAGGTATTGTTCAGCATGCTATTGTGGGCTTTGTAAAACTATTCCATCACGAATGTAACAATACTCCATGCAAAATGGTGAGTTTCTCCTATGGTAGCGGTTTTCCCGCACTTTGGTTGCATGAAAATTTGAGTGACGAAACACATAACTGGATGAAAGACGAATTTAAAAATGTTCCGTTATCCTTTTTTAAAAACATGAGTAAATATGTTTCAAAAGGCAATTTATTAGGCCTTGATAAATTAAACGCGCTTCCCGCAGACTTCACCAGTGAAGCACCAAAAACTACCGCCAGGTTTATCTTTTTTACGGGCGATAAAAATTTGTGTTTTCTACCAGAAAGTCAAAAACGAAGTTTTAAGTATTTTGATAACATTACACCCGATTACCATTCATTTCATGAAATAAAAGATTACAGTCACCTGGATATTTTTATGGGATCGAATGCACACAAAGATGTATTTCCAATTATGCTTAACGAATTAAGCATAAACACAGACACAGACAAAGGAGAAAACCATGT
>JAOTSL010000007.1 GCA_029864945.1 Gammaproteobacteria bacterium | reverse complement strand
TATTAACGGTGACGAAAGTGTATTCACTTCCGGTGATTATGAGCGATTTTACGATTATCAGGGCAAACGTTATCACCATATTCTTGACCCACGCACTGGTTATCCTGCCGATCAAACTAGTTCAGTTACGGTTGTGTTTAATGATGCTGCTACTGCGGACGCTGCTGCAACGGCCTTGTTTGTTGCCGGCCCGGATAAATGGGAAGAGGTTGCGAAAAGCATGGGAGTAACTCAAGTAATGTTGATTGATAAGTCCGGTCAAATTTTTATATCGCCAGCGTTAAAGAGCCGAATTAAATTTGTGGATGAGGCGGCGTTAAAAATTACTGTATCAACAAAATTTAACTTATAAATGCGGCTAACTTGGGCTGATAAAGTTGTTCTAATATTGTGCGTCTTATTGACTGCCAGTTTGTACTGGGGCTTATGGCGCGCCGATGATGAAGCACGCGAAGTAGAAATAATTGTCGATGGGGAAAAAAATTATATTCTGGATTTATTTGAGAATAAACGGCTGTCTGTAAAGGGTAAGCTCGGCGAAAGCGTTATTGAAATAAAAGACGGGCAAGCGAGGTTTATCAGCTCACCCTGTAATACCAGTTTTTGTGTGCGCAGTGGCTGGCAGAATCACGGTGGTGATTTTGTCGCGTGTTTACCAAATTCAGTTAGTCTGCATCTTGTCGGTGGTAGCAAGTTGTATGATGCAATTAACTTCTAAGGTCCAGGGTCGTTGCTACTAAAAATAACACCCGATAGAGAAGATGTTGTTATCGCTCGTTTTGCCGCGCTCGCAATTGGGATTCATGTTCTAGAAAGTTTATTACCCAGTCCTGTGCCTGGAATAAAACCCGGTTTTGCCAATATAATTACTTTGTTGGTTTTTATGGCTTATGGTTTTAGTGCCGCATCGTGGGTGTCGATATTACGTGTTGTGGTTGGTAGTTTAATTGTGGGTACTTTTTTGTCCCCCACGTTTGTTTTAAGTTTTAGTGGCGCTATTGTGAGCTTGTTGATGCTTTATTGGTGCGATCGATTTAACCGCTTATTTGCTGTAGATAAATTAAGCATTTTCAGCCTTGCGATACTCATGTCTATGGCGCATATGGCAACTCAGTTTTTAATTGTGTATGTGTTTTTTATTCCACATAAGGCACTGTTGGATATTTTACCCGTTATGATGACGGCCGCATTGGTGTTTGGCGCAATTAATGGCGTCATTGCTCGCAAAGTGCACAAGGCCCATGAAGTACGTATTAAATCAGGAACCAGCTAACTCTATTTATGATATCCCCTCAAATATATTATTCCTCTTATTTTAAGCAGCCAGATCGTATGGGCTTGATGATTATCGTCGCGATAGCGTTACATACCATCATTATTCTCGGCATTACTTTTAGTGGCTCTGACCTGCCGGATGAAAGTAAAGTAACGCCAAGAATTGAAGTGACATTAGTGAATACCCGAAGTGAAATTGTACCTGACAAAGCGGATTATCTCGCTCAGGCTAATCAGGAAGGTGGCGGAAATACACAGGAAAAAATTCGGCCTGAAACATTATTTGCTCCGTTAATTCCTAAAGATGTTATTAACATTACAGCACCGACGCCACCGAGTGTTGATCAGCCCAGAGAGCAAAAGGCAAGTCGTAAAGAATTTATGTCACAGGAAACGTCAACAAGCAAAATCGTGACAGATGTTGCTCCCGTAAAAAAATCGGATACCAAAAGTAAAACGGCGGCAGAGCTGGTCAGTCAGTCCAAAAACATTGCTAGCCTCGAAGTTGAGCTTGGTGAGTCAATGAGAGCTTACTCACAATTACCTAGAAAAAAATACATAACCGCACAAACTAAAGAATATAAATACGCAACATATATGGAGAGCTGGCGTAGGAAAGTAGAAAAAATAGGCAACTTAAACTTTCCAGAGGAGGCAAAACGGCGAAACCTTAAAGGCAGCCTTATACTGGATGTTGTGATTAACGCCGACGGAACGATTAGATCAATTAATGTAAGTAAATCCTCAAACCATAAGTTACTGGATGATGCCGCCGTGGCTATTGTGCGTTTGGCCGCACCTTTTGCCCCATTGTCTCCGGCAATATTGAAAGAAACAGATGTGCTTCACATTACCCGTACTTGGGAGTTTATGGGCGGTGATCTGACATCATCTCAATAATAGAGCTTGATGTTAGGCACTAAGTTATTAATACTCAACTTATGACAGAAACTTCTTATCTTACCGGGCATTTTTTAATAGCAATGCCCAACTTACAAGACCCCAATTTTTTGCGAACGGTTACTTATATTTGTGAGCATAATGAAAAAGGTGCTTTTGGCGTTGTTATAAATCGACAGTTAGATGCCAAAATTACTGAAATTCTGCAACAATTATCCATGCCCTACGATGAGAGCAATGAACATGTTACTAATAATGTGTTTGTAGGTGGGCCAGTAGAAGTGGAGCGAGGCTTAATTTTGCATTCACCGGTTGGTAACTGGGACTCTACATTGGTTGCACATGAAGAGATTGGTTTGACTTCCTCCTTGGATATTATGCGATCAATTGCCGAGAACGCACCCCCAGAGCAGTTTTTTGTGATGCTCGGTTATGCTGGGTGGGATGCGGGGCAACTAGAGCAAGAGTTGGCTGACAATTCATGGCTGCACGGACCTGCTGACAAAGACATTATATTTAATATGCCTATATCACAACGTTGGGATGCCGCTGCGAAACTTTTAGGGATTGATATCTCATTACTATCCAGTGACGTTGGCCACGCATAAAATGGTTGAGATTAAAAGTGTACTGGCGTTTGATTTTGGATTAAAGCGAATTGGTGTTGCCGTAGGCCAAAGCATAACAAAAACAGCGCAGCCGTTACCCTTGTTAAACGCAGAAAATGGCGCACCACAGTGGGAGCAGGTTCAGCAGCTTATTGATCAGTGGCAGCCACAATTGCTGGTTGTGGGTGTGCCCGTACACATGGATGGCACCGAACAGGACTTAACCCGATTTGCAAAACGTTTTGGTAATCGGTTGCATGGCCGCTTTTATCTACCTGTTGAATGGGTTGACGAACGGTTGACCTCCTACGAAGCGGAATCTATTTTAGATGACTTAAACTATAAGCAATCAAATGATAAAATCGGCGTAGATAGTGTTTCGGCGATGTTGATTTTAGAGCAATATTTTCGTGAGCATTAATTTTATATAACTTATGTTTCGGAGTGGCACTTAACTTCAAAACCTGAGGCAGAGTAATTTTATAACTGGATTTTTTAAAGAAACGTATATGACAAGCTATGACTTAGAAGCCATTCTTGACGAGATGGCAGACAACCTGAAGGCCCGATTTCCTACCGGCTTAAATGATGAACCATTAATGATAGGTATTCACACCGGCGGTGTTTGGGTTGCCGAGGCATTACATAAAAGAATGGGGCTGTCGGCACCTTTGTGTACTATCAATATCTCATTTTATCGGGATGACTTTACCCGCATCGGTATGCATCCACAGGTTTTACCATCAAAGGTTCACTCCAACGTTGAGGGCAGAGCAATCATACTGGTCGATGATGTGCTTTACACTGGCCGAACAATTCGTGCCGCAATAAATGAAATTTTTGATTATGGCCGGCCGGGAAGTATCACGCTGGCCTCGCTTGTTGATCGTGATGGCCGAGAATTACCAATGCAGGCAGATATTGTTGGTTTGCATATGACGCTGGAAGCTGATCAGCAAGTAAAACTGAGCGGCCCATCACCTTTGGAGCTAAGTATTTCTGGGGGATCTGACTAATGAGTTATCGACAAAATA
The DNA here is from genome assembly GCA_029864945.1 of Gammaproteobacteria bacterium. Taxonomy (GTDB): domain Bacteria; phylum Pseudomonadota; class Gammaproteobacteria; order S012-40; family S012-40; genus CALZJE01. The sequence continues at coordinate 22,308 of JAOTSL010000007.1, read as the reverse complement.
TTCAATTGACCGCAGATAAAAATCTCAAACACTTCTTGTCGATAGAAGGGTTGCCTCGCGCAATGCTAATGCAAATACTGGATACGGCAGAAACGTTTTCCAGTGTAGGTGAGCGGGCCGTAAAGAAAGTGCCGATATTGCGAGGCAAAACAATTGTTAATTTATTTTTTGAAAATAGCACACGAACCAGAACCACATTTGAATTAGCCGCCAAGCGTTTATCGGCAGATGTTTTAAACTTGAATATTGCAATGTCAGCAACATCCAAAGGTGAATCTCTGCTGGACACGTTGAGTAATCTTGAAGCAATGCAAAGTGATATGTTTGTGGTTCGTCATGCACAAAGTGGCGCGGCACATTTTATTGCTAAAAATTCACCAGAACATATCAGTGTGATAAATGCGGGCGATGGCTGTCACGAGCACCCAACGCAGGCAATGCTTGATATGTTTACCATACGTAGACATTTTGGTGATTTTTATCCGCTAAAAGTTGCCATTGTTGGTGATATTTTGCATTCCCGTGTTGCTCGTTCTCAAATTCACGCGCTAACAACATTAGGTGCGAATGAAGTTAGAGTGATTGCGCCCAAGACACTGATCCCCGCTAATATAGAAAGTATGGGCGTGCATGTTTATCATGACATGCGTAAAGGGTTAACCGATGTGGATGTTGTGATTATTTTGCGATTACAAAAAGAACGCATGGGCGGTGCATTTTTACCAAGCGTGCAGGAATATTTTCAGGCATACGGTTTGACGGAAGAAAAACTCGCTTATGCGAAAGACAGTGCGATAGTGATGCATCCGGGGCCAATTAATCGCGGGGTAGAAATTGCCTCAAGTATAGCTGATGGTCCGCGCTCGGTTATTCTTGAGCAGGTAACTAATGGTATTGCAGTAAGAATGGCGGTTATGTCGATGACAATGGGCAGTTATTCTGCACCTCTTTCTACAGATCAATCCCTGTCTGCAAACAAAAGGGGAGCCTCATCTTGAATATTTTAATTAAAAATGGACGCGTGCTTAATCCTGCGACTAGCTTTGATAAGCGGGTAGATGTTTTCATATCTGATGGAAAATTTGTTGGTATTGGTGAAATGCCCGCGGGTTTTGTTGCCGATAAAGAAATAGATGCCACAGGAAAATATGTCTTACCGGGGATTGTTGACTTGTGTGCACGACTACGCGAGCCGGGTTATGAGTACAAAGCAACAATAGCCAGTGAAACGGCAGCCGCCGCAAGTGCTGGTGTAACGACATTATGTTGCCCACCAGACAGCATACCTATTGTTGATAACCCGACTGTTGTTGAAATGATTAGTCATAGATCTGCTCAGGTAAATAAAGCGAGAGTGGTTTCAATTGGTGCGTTAACACAACAGCTGGAAGGAACAAAAATTAGTGAAATGATGGCGTTAAAAAATGCCGGTGTTGTGGGTGTTGGTAATGCATTACGTCCAGTGGAAAATACATTGGTTATGCGACGTGCTATGGAGTATGCGGCAAGTTGCGATATGACGGTATTTATCTTCGCCGAAGATAAGTGGTTAAAGGGTGATGGCTGTGCAAATGAGGGTGCGGTCAGTACTCGAATGGGATTAACAGGCATTCCCGAAATTGCAGAAACAATCGCCGTTGCACGTGATCTTGCGTTAATAGAACAGACGGGTGTGCGCGCACATTTTTGTTGCCTTTCTAGTGCAAAAGCAGAACGTTTGGTTGCGCGTGCGCAGCATGATGGTTTGCCGGTAACGGCAGATGTATCCGCTCATCAATTACATTTAACGGATATGGAGATTGGGGCGTTTGATGCGCAATATCACGTACACCCGCCTTTGCGCACCATGCGTGATAGAGAAGGATTACGTAAAGGCTTAAAGTTGAGAGCGATTAGTGCAATTTGTTCTGACCATCAGCCACACGATGTTGACGCAAAAATCGGCCCGTTCAGTGATACAGAGCCTGGTATTTCTGCTGTAGAAACATTGCTGCCTTTAACTATGCGGCTGGTTGAATCGGGTGATTTATCATTACTTGATGCAGTTGCCTGTGTCACATTCGAGCCAGCGAGAATATTAGGTTTGCCCGTTGGACGAATAGAAAAAGATGCGATAGCAGATGTATGTATTTACGATCCTGATATTGTCTGGCAGCTGAATGATCAGACGATGAAAAGTGCCGGGTTGAACACGCCATTTAAAGGTTGGGAGTTCGAAGGCAAAGTAACGCATACGTTATTAAATGGTCAATTGGTTTTTTCGTTGTAATTTGATTTTATGGTAGAACTAAATCGCGTTTCTGTTTTATCGGTTCAGCGAACACCAACAAATGATAGCCTAGTTCGGATTCAATCCTCTCGATTAGCTCAACTAGGAAAACCAGGTCATTATGTTCAGTGTGCTGTTAATGAGCACGCTGGACATTATATGCAAGCCTATCTTTTTTCTTTGAATGAAGAATCGGGTATTGTGGATTTGTTTTTTCAGTCTGGCGCCCTTAAAAATAGCAATGATGAAATTATTTCAGATGTTTTGTTTATCAGCGACCCCTGCGGTGAGCACTTAAATGTTTCACTGGACGAGGAAAAACCTGTATTAATTGCCGATGAGCTGGGATTACCTTCAATATTTTTCCTAGCCGATTTGTTGATGAGAAAATATCAACGCCAGCCATTGGTGATATTGTCGACAGAACAGCAATTTCCATTTACCCCAAAACCATCTCAATTTATTGTTTCTGATTTTCCATCGGGCATGCTTGCAACCTGTCCTTTGCTGGAAGATAAAAAAATTCCAGCTCGTTTGATCAGCAAAGCGTTTCAGCCCGGTTGTTATGATGGCGATATTGAAATGTTTTTTGAAGACGTAGGGCCGTCATTTTGGAATGAAGGAAATAAAATATACTATGTGGCGGGGCGCTCGCCACTGCTGGGTACTGCAAAACAATATATTGAGCAAACGGTTAACTCTGCTCAATATTTGATTGCTCTCTAAATGTTGTGTTCGATTAACGTTATATTGGACATAGCAGTAGAGTCAGGGTCATGCTTTTTACTGAGTTTGATTCGCAGGCGTAGTTCATTACGGGAATCTGCATTTTTTAATGCCTCTTCGTAAGAAATTTCACCATCTTTGTAAAGTGAATATAAGCTTTGATCGAAAGTTCTCATGCCCAGTTGATTTGATTTTTCAATTACATTGTTAATGCTGTAAATTTCATTTTGCAAAATGTGTTTAGCGACTAATGATGTATTGAGCAAACACTCAATGGCGACTCGTCTTCCTTTTTCATCTTTTGTCGGAATTAAGCGTTGAGCAACAATGGCTTTAAGGCTTAGCGACAAATCCAGCGAAATTTGCTTGCGTTGTTCGTCCGGGAAAAAACGCATGATCCTGTCAAATACCTGATTTGTGTTACTCGCATGAATGGTTGCGAGGCAAAGGTGACCTGTTTCGGCAAACTGCATTGCCTGTGATAATGCTTCTTTAGTGCGAATTTCACCAATAACGATAACGTTAGGCGCTTGTCTCAGCGCATTTTTTAAGCCTACTTCAAAGCTCTCTGTATCTATACCCACTTCGCGTTGAGTAATAATGCAGTGTTGTGGTGCATGAACATATTCAATCGGATCTTCTATTGAAATAATATGGCCATTGCTGTGTTTGTTGCGGTGATTAATCATCGCAGCTAAGGTGCTAGATTTCCCCGAGCCTGTTGCGCCGACGATTAAAACAAGCCCGTGCCGATACATGGAAATATCACCAAGCATTTGTGGCAGATGCAACTCTTCGATAGAAGGGACATCTGTTTCGATTCGTCGTAAAACCATTCCGACCTGATTTTGATGTCGGTAAATGTTAACGCGAAAGCGCCCGATATCATCGGGACTAATGGCGAAATTAGCTTCATTGTGTCGTTCAAATTGACGTTTTTGCCCAGGCGACATGATATCGTATATGAGCTTTTTCGCTTGCTCCGATGTGAATCGCGTATTTGAAATTGGAGATACGTTGCCATTGATCTTCATGCTTGGTGGAATGCCTGCGCTGATAAAAAGGTCAGACGCCTTTTTTGTGCACATGAGTTGTAAAAGTGAATTGAATTCCATGTTTATTGTCCTGCAATTAATACAAATATATTAATTGCCTTTACCCTTTGCTCGAATTAAATAATATCGCTTTTATTATAACGTTTTATGTTTTAGTAGACCGTTTAAAATTGATCCTTCGACGTAGCTTTGGATTTTGCTTCGCTACGAGTTATTTCACCTTTCTGCACAAGCTCCATTAGCGACTGATCCATCGTTTGCATGCCGAGTTGCTGACCGGTTTGAATGGCTGAATACATTTGAGGTACCTTGTTTTCTCTAATTAAATTTCGAATCGCAGGTGTGCCGATCATAATTTCATGTGCAGCAGCGCGGCCGCCGCCATTCTTTTTAACCAATATTTGTGAAACTACGGCCTGGAGTGATTCCGACAACATTGAGCGAGTCATATCTTTCTCCGACGCGGGGATAACGTCAACAATACGGTCGATGGTTTTTGCAGCAGAGCTGGTGTGCAAAGTACCAAAAACCAGGTGGCCAGTTTCTGCTGCAGTCAGTGCCAGGCTTATTGTTTCTGGGTCGCGCAATTCACCAACGAGAATAATATCCGGGTCTTCACGTAATGCGGATCGTAATGCTGCATTAAAGCTTAGGGTGTCCCGGTGAACCTCACGTTGATTTATCAGACACTTTTTACTGCTGTGGACAAATTCAATGGGGTCTTCAATCGTTAGAATATGGCCTAATGTGTTTGTGTTTAGGTAGTCTATCATTGCCGCTAGGGTTGTTGATTTACCCGAGCCGGTAGGGCCGGTAACAAGGATAAGTCCTCGTTGTTTATCAAGAAGTTCTTTAAATATCGGTGGGGAGCCTAAATCATCCAGAGATAAAATATCAGTGGGAATTGTACGAAAAACCGCACCAGCACCACGATGATGATTAAATGCGTTTACACGAAATCGCGCGAGACCGGGAATTTCGAACGAAAAGTCATTTTCGTAAAATTCCTCAAACTCCTTCCGCTGTTTATCGTTCATAATGTCATAAATTAGACTGTGAACATTTTTATGCTCTAGCGGCGGGATGTTGATGCGCCTAATGTCGCCATCTACCCTGATTATCGGCGGCTCGCCGGCAGAAAGATGTAAATCTGATGCCTGGTTTTTTACGCTAAATGCAAGTAGTTCAGAAATGTCCATGTTTTTCCTCTATTTTTTTGTTTTGCTGGGAAAGTAATTTGCCTATAAATACCTTGATATCGGCTTTATGTGTGCAAAACTTTAAGTGTGAGATTTTCTGTCTGGGTGAAATGTGAGCTTTTAGCGCTAATCCCTGGCAAATTAAAAACTTGATAGAAGTGGTAAAACTTCCTAGCGTGTTAAGCTTTTAGTATGATATGCAATAACTCAGATTTATTCCAACTATGATCAATAATTTATTAAGTAAAATAGTATGTTAGATATTGTCGGCAATCTTGAAAGTGTTAAAAAAAGAATTCAGCTAGCGCAGGCGCAATCTGGCCGAAGCACTGATTCTGTTATTTTGTTAGCGGTTAGTAAAACCAAGCCGGCTGAAGATATCATACGCGCAATTGAAGCTGGGCAACGCTGTTTTGGTGAAAGTTATGTGCAGGAGGCGGTTGATAAAATTAGGCAAATTGGCAGAGGCGATATTGAGTGGCACTTTATCGGGCCGATTCAATCCAATAAGAGTCGATTAATCGCCGAAAACTTTAACTGGGTTCACAGTGTCGACCGGTTAAAAATAGCGCAAAGGCTAAGTGATCAGAGGCTGGAAGATCAGCCGCCGCTCAATATATGCTTGCAGGTAAATGTAAGTGATGAAGAAAGTAAGTCCGGAATTAGTCTTGATGAGTTACCTGCATTAGCGGAAGCGGTTATAAAATTACCGCGGATAAAATTACGTGGTTTAATGGCCATCCCGGCTAAATCCAGTTATCAGGATGAGCAGAGAAGCGAATTTCGAAAACTAAGTGAAAGTTTAACGCAGATAAATCATCAGTTTTCAATCGAAATGGATACTTTGTCCATGGGTATGTCGAATGATCTGGATGCGGCGATTGCCGAAGGTGCAACTATTGTGAGAATAGGCTCAGATATTTTTGGCTCTCGAAATTATTAATGAAATGAATAGAAAAGGAAGTTTTAAATTGGAAGCGAAAAAAATAGGTTTTATTGGTGCAGGTAATATGGCCACCGCATTAATCGGTGGATTGATTTCTGACGATGATATATTGCCTGGAAATATTATTGTTAGTGATATTAATGATCAACACCTAAATGATATGGAGTCGAAATTTGGCATTCGTTCCTCTGGCGATAATATCAAATGTGTCGAATATGCAGATGTTGTCGTCATTTGTGTAAAGCCACAAATGATGAATCAAATTTGCAAAGAAATAGCAGAAACGGTTAGCCTCAAACAGTCATTAATTATTTCTGTAGCAGCAGGTATTACGACTGAGAACTTTGGTAACTGGCTTGGGGGAAAAACTTCCGTCGTGCGAGCAATGCCAAATACGCCAGCGTTAATAAAAACCGGGGCAGCGGGTTTGTTTGCAAACGAAAACGTATCACTCGCGCAAAAAGAGATAGCAGAAAATATTCTACGCGCTGTTGGTGTTGTTTTGTGGGTAGATAAAGAGAAGGACATGGACCATGTAACGGCCTTGTCTGGCAGCGGCCCAGCTTATTTTTTTCGTATGATGGAAGCTATGGAGAATGCAGCGATCGAGCTGGGATTAGAAAAAGAAACGGCACACATATTGACATTACAAACAGCATTGGGTGCAGCCAAACTTGCAATAGAAAGTAGCGACTCGATTTCAGAATTAAGAAAAAAAGTCACATCTCCCGGTGGTACAACGGCAAAAGGGCTTTCCACTATGCAGGAAGAAGGCGTAGACGGTATGTTTCAAAAAACACTTCAGGCTGCCAGTAATAGAGCTGAAGAGTTGTCAAAAGAATACGGAGAAAGTTAATGGGGTATGCAACTAATGCAGGGACGTTTCTGGTCGAGACATTAATCGGACTAGTTTTGATGGTTGTGATGTTGCGATTTTTGTTGCAATTAATTCGGGCTGATTTTAATAACCCGGTATCCCAATTTATTGTGAAAGTGACAAACCCGATGTTAGTGCCTTTGCGTCGTTTTATTCCCGGCGTGGCTGGTATTGATATGTCGTCCGTTGTCCTATTATTTGGCATTCAGTATCTGGAGCTGTTTTTATTAACGATAATGAACGGTGCTCAATTTTTCGCAATAGGAATGATAGTAATTGCGATAGCAAAAATTATTGGTCTGGCTATTACTGTCTTTACATTTTCCATTCTTATTCAGGTTGTAATTAGCTGGGTGAACCCTGGTGTATATAACCCGGTTGTTGGATTGTTGTACCAGATTAATGAACCGGTATTAGGACGTGCGCGAAAACTAATTCCACCGATTCAAGGGTTTGATTTATCACCAATAGTGGCGATGATAGCATTACAGTTAATTTCGATGTTAGTTGTTGCACCTATTAGTGACTTTGGTGTTTCTTTGCGGTAATGATTTGGCTTACATATGATTTATCCTAGTACAAGGATGTATAGGATATCTCCGGAAATAGATTTGGAGCGTGTTGACGGCGTTTACCCCTCGACGGGGTACCGAGGAATCTTCAACTTAAAATACTCATTTACACGCGTAAACACCGCTTTTTCGTTTAAAATTGCCTTGCCACCATCTCTCTAAATTACAACCGGAGGCACCCTATATGCGAGTAGATGACCTTCCCGTAATTTCTGCAGTAAACTTATGCAAGTCGTTTTCTAAAACTGAAGTTGTACGCGGTATTGATTTTGTCGTGGAGAAAGGCCGTTGTTATGGTTTTCTTGGGCCTAATGGCGCAGGCAAAACAACAACCCTAAGTATGATTGAAGGCGTATCACCGATGACGTCCGGTGAACTTTCAGTGTTTGAATATGTTTTACCTCAGCAGGGCGCGCTTGCACGTGCCCGTATGGGAATCGTGCCGCAAATGGATAACCTCGACCCTGACTTTTCTGTGATCGAGAACTTGCGTGTTTACGGTTCTTATTTTCGAATACCAAAAAAAATACTCGAGCCAAGAATTTCAGAATTACTTGACTTTATGCAACTCAGTGATCGTGCTAACGAAAAACCGGATAATCTCTCTGGGGGGATGAAGCGCCGACTAACCATTGCTCGGGCGCTTATTAATGACCCTGAATTAATTATATTGGACGAGCCGACAACCGGATTAGATCCACAAGTTCGTCACGTGATCTGGGCGCAACTTCGAAAATTAATGCAATCAGGTAAAACAATCCTGATGACTACGCATTATATGGATGAGGCTGAGCGTTTGTGTGATGAATTATTTATTATGGATAATGGCGTTATCCTTGACCGCGGGTCACCGAGGATAATCATAGACAAACATGTAGAGCGTTATGTGGTGGAGTTGTCGCAAGATAATGTTGAATTAAAGGGTAAGCTAAAAAATATTCCTGATGTTCGATTAGAATCTCACGGTGATGCACTATTTTGTTATTGCAATGAACAGCAGGCAGTGAATGATTTATTGTCCGGCTATCCTGAAATTCAATATTATTTTCGTCCTTGTAATCTTGAGGATGTTTTTCTGAACATGACTGGCAGGGAATTGCGAGAATGAATTATTCCTATTATCGTTTGCCACGGTTCAGTCGCAATGCTGGGATTATCTGGCGAAGAAATATTAACGTTTGGATGAAGTTAATTGGTCCAGCATTGGTTTTACATTTTATTGAACCCGTAATTTATTTATTTGGATTGGGTTTTGGTTTAGGTGTATTCGTTGGTGATATTGGCGGGGTTCCTTATTTAACCTTTCTCGCATCGGGTTTGGTTGCCTCATCGGCGATGATGACTGCAAGCCTGGAAGGAACTTATTCTGTATTCACACGAATGGTGCCGCAAAAAACGTATTCAGCCATTTTAGCATCACCTATTGAAGTGGATGATATTATGGCGGGTGAATTGTTATGGTGTGCTACTAAAGCGACTATTAGCGGTGTTGCTATACTTATTGTTGCTTCATTAATGGGGGCGGTTGAAAGCTGGGTCGCAGTTTTAGCAATACCGGTTGTCTTTTTATGTGCGCTTTGTTTTACTGGCCCTGCAATTGTTGTTGCGACAATGGCGCCGGGATATGATTATTTTAACTACTATTTTACGCTAGGCGTTACGCCTATGTTTGTTTTATGTGGAGTGTTTTATCCGGTTTCTACTTTGCCGGATGTGCTTCAAGTCATTGTGCAGTTTTTGCCGTTAACACATGGTATTGAGTTGATACGTCCACTTGTTTCTGGAACAGAAGTTCATAATCCATTATTTCATATGTTTGTCTTAGCTGCTTACGCTATTGGGTTTTATTACCTAGCGGTGGTTATGGTTCGTAAAAAAATGATTCAATAATTATGTGTTATTTTTCTTTCGTAAATTAATTGTTTGATTAACCACTTCAACTAGCCTTAAGTGATCTGTTTTTGATTTTAGTAGCACAGAATTAACTCTGCTGGCATTTTCTTGCGTTACATCGTACGCAGAATAGATCACCACACTCGGTGAATCCGAACATTGTTCAATTTCCGTGAGTAAATCAAGTCCAGAACCATCGGGTAAAGCTATATCTAGTAATACCAGATCAAACTTTTCATTTTTCAGTGCATGTTGAGAGGATTTAAATGTGTTTGTCCAGTTAAGCTCGCATTTTCCGGCCAGCATTGTTTTTACCAATTTGTGTATATCCTCCTCATCTTCTACGTGAAGAATATGTGGTATTTGGTTTGATTTCACTGCACGTTCAATTGCGTTGATTAAACGTGTGGGGTCTATCGGCTTTTGAATCCAGTCCGACACACCAATGGCATTGCCGGTTAATTGTTGTTTACTTTCGTCAACGTGTGCAGAAATCAATACTAGTGGAATGCCATAAGGGCTATTAGATTGGTGCAATTGATTAAGGATATCTATATTGTTTTGTTCAGGTATACCCAGGTCTATTGTAATTGCCTTGTATTCGCCTGGGTTCTCTTGTATTTTTTTTAGTGCTTGGGAAACGTTGGAGGCAATATCTGCATTATAGCCAGCCTCTGTTAGTGTGCGTTGTAGTAGGGCGGCCACATTGGGGTTGTTTTCGATAATTAGAATGTCCTGAGATTGACTATCGAGTAATTGTCCAGGCTTACTTGTTTTGCTTTGTAAATTATTATTGACTAATTCAGGTAGCACTATAATAAAAGTAGTGCCTATGTCTAAGCTGCTAATAAAGTCTATTCGTCCGCCATGTTTTTCAACAATTATCTTACTTATATTGAGGCCTAGACCAGTTCCGCCTTTCTTTCGAGTATTTGATGAATCTGATTGTGTGAATCTTTCAAAAAGTTTTGGTTGAAACTCTTCAGGAATGCCGGCTCCGTGGTCGGTCACTGAAATGCGTATCGCGTTATTGATATCACGGGCAATGTTAATTTCGACTTTTGAATTATGGGGAGAAAATTTTGCTGCATTGGATAATAGGTTGGCCATCACTTGCATTAAACGGTTTTTGTCAGCAAATACCTTGGTGTTTTCTAGTGTACTAGAGATAACAAACTTGACTCCATATTGTTCTGCGTATGCCTGGGTTTCAAGTTGCGCCTGTTTGAGAAAGGGCATCACGTCCATATTTTCGAAGTTATAGGCCATTTCACCTGATTCGAATTTTTGAACATCAAGAATATCATTAATCAACAGCAGGAGGCGCTCAGTATTATTGCTCGCCATGTCGAGTAGCTCATTCATTTTCTCGGGAAGTTCTCCCACTGCCCTTCCCTTTATTAAGCCTAGAGAGCCTCGAATAGCGGTTAGTGGCGTACGTAGTTCATGGCTGACAGTTGAAATAAATTCCATTTTTATTTTATCAATCTCTTTTCGATCAGTGATGTCGCGCACTACACCTAGGTACAAATGCCGCTTATTTACTTCTATTTCATTGGTTGCAAGATCCATCGGGAATGTACTGCCATCTTTTCGTCGTCCTTTTACTTCACGACTGACACCAATCGCTTTTTTAACGCCTGTTTTTTGATAGTGACGTAAATAACTATGGTGTTTTGAGCTGTCGGGGGCCGTCATTAGCATGCTGACATTGTTGCCAATTACTTCCTCCGGTAAATAGCCAAAAATTAAACTGGCGGCTGAATTAAATGATACAACCATGCCATCGTGATCACTTGTGATTAGGCCGTCGACCATGTGTTCGACGATGGTGCGTTGAAATGACTCACTTGCTTCTAGCGCCTCTGTCCTTTGTGCAATAATCTTTTCCAGGTTTTGATTCATTTCTTTGAGGTTGTTTTGTGCCTTATCAACCTGTCCCATCAGGCACTGGTAACTACGGGCTAGCATACCAATTTCATCATTGCTATCGACGGGCATGTTCGTGTTATTTTCACGGTGATGCGTATAGTCATCCATTACTTTCGTAATTTGTTTTATTGGGCGTGCCAAGCGATAGGCGAATAAAATAGCAAGTAATGTTACTGCAACGGCGAGTACTAACGAGGAAAATAGAACATTGTTTAATACCCCAGCCTGTTCTTTAACGATATAACTATAAGGTTCAATAATACCAACACCAATGAAGCGTTTAGGGTTTTCTGAGTCAAACGATATTTTAGTAAAGTTGACTACATGCTGGTCCTGACTATTTTCTGGCAGAAGGATAAAGTGAGTGTCGTTATTTTTAGGTGTAAATAGATGCGCAATTCGAGGAATATCGTCCTGAATGAGATATTGCTTACCTAGATCAAAGCCGTATGCTTTGGTCTTGTCGGGATGGAGTAGGTAGCCACCTTTGTCATTAGTGATATATATTTCAGTTGTATTATTTTGATTGTTTTGCTGTATGTCCCTAAACTTAACGCCAATCTCGGATGCAATCACCAGCAAGCCGGAGAGCTCGCCAGTTATATCATCATAAACAGGAGTGCCGCTGCGTAAAACTTCCTGATGTGGCTCGCTTATCTTGCCATGTTCACGATTGAGGTTAATCTCTGATAAATAAACTGATCGTGACGAAAGTTTAAGTGTTTCGCGCACATAAGTCCGGTGGGCTTTATTCTGAAGCTGGTGAGTTCGGATTGGAGAAAATTTGCTATTTTCATGGCCTACAACGATTAACTCTTGTCCATTTTTATCGATAAAACGAATTTTCAAATATGATACTTTGTTATCAAGCATAGTTGTGAAAAGGGATTCTAGTCTTTTAAGCCATTGCTCGCGTGTGGACTGCCCTAGTTCGTCATAATCATTATTTTTTAAGGCGCGCAGTATACCCTGCACAGGAGGCGCGTTAGCTAAAAACAGAGTGTCTTCACGTTGGGAGTCAATGTGAGACTGTAATCGGCTACCGGCATTTTGTATATTGGAAGACATGCCTTTAGCAGAGTGCTCTACTAATAATTCAGTAGTCTTGATATAAAATAAACTGCCAACTATGCCGGCGCTAAGTATTACTAATAAGATGGCAGCCAGGCTGAGTTTGTATGCGATTGTTAGCTTCATAATTCAATATCTTCTTTGTAGAAAATGACGAGTTTGTTATCTGTTTGTGGCATAAGGCTTAGCTTAGAGTCTGTAATTGTTTCGATAGGCCATGAGGTATGATAATCCCTAGGTGAAATCCTGCCTATATATTTCCCTGCTTGTATTGAATTACGGGTTTGTTTTTAAGCGTTGCACAATTGTTGAGCACCAACAAAAGATGATGGGTCTATTAATACAAAATCGTTTTTTTTAATTCGGTGTAGCATGTGATTACACCAAGGCTTATTAATGGGTTACAAGGTAAAGGTGTAGTATTTTAAGTTCTTAGTCAGGTTATCGATAGTTGGTTGCCAGTGTCTGATTGCAATATCAATTCCGTGATGTACGTGTACGGTTTGTTTATATTTGCCAGCAATTAGCGCGCTACTAATGCTTAAAAAATTGAATGTAAAATTAATAGTGTGTTGTGGAAGTTTAAATATGACACCCATTTGTATGTCAATACCATTTAGTTAGTGTTGGTCGAGTTTGAATCCAGCATTGAAATCAAGGTAATATGGTTAGGTGTTTGAAACGCTTATAACAATGAAAAAAATCTTCTTTGATACTTTTTTAAAATGCGTAAGATGGGCCATTGTTTAGGCTCGGTTCGTGCTACCAAACCTGAGTCATTATCGCTAACTGCCGATTTGTAGTTAAGCGCTTATTTTCCCGTCGTGTTTTTATTCACGGCTAATATTCAGTGTGGCGTTAAGTTGATGACGTTAAAATGACGTCGTAGGTCATTAATCATACATGTTTAATCTACAGGATTTTTTAATGAAAGTTATCGCATCTATTTTTCTTGTTGTTTTTGTTTCCGGTTGCGCCAGTATGGGAGGAGGATCAAAAAGCTGTGTTTCGGGAGCGCGTGATGGAAATGGTTATCCTTGCTGGATAAGCCAAAGGCCAGGCCTGGGAATTGTTGTTAGCATGTCCGAGCATGTTGATCCAAATAAAACACGAGATGTTTTATTTAAAAAAGCATTGTTAGAGTTGGCGGCCGCACAGACAGGTCTAGAGGTATCTGAAGATTCCATTGTTAAAAAACGAACAACGGTTACTGGTAATGACAATGTTAGTCAGCAGACAAAAGTAGTAACATTGGCTTCAGTGAAAACGGCAAATGGCAGCGTAACGGTAAAAGCAAAAATTAAAGATGAATGGAAGCACCCATCGTCAAGAAAATTGTATTTGTGGGTGGTGCCTGTCAATTAAAACTAGTACATTATTGAGGCATCCAAAAGGAACGGGATTATGAAAATAAAAAACAATACTAAAGTACTAGTCTCGGCCTTGGGGCTTCTTTTTTCCTCTTCAATCAGCTTTTCTGCTGATACTGAGTTTACCCAATTCAAAAATCAACAAGCCCAAGGTGTTCAGTCTGTTAAAGATGAGTTTGCACAATACAAAAAAGAATTAGAAGACGGTTTTGCAGCTTACAAAAAAGCTTACAAGGCAGCCTACGAGGCTGACAAAAAGGCAGTGAAAAACATTTGGGGTGATTACCGGCCTGGCGATAAAAAAAGTTGGGTTCAATACGATGAGAGTGGTGTTCGAAAATCGGTAAACTTTGAGTCTGGCGAGGTAGAGCTGGAGATTATTGTTGATGAAAAGTATGCCGATAAAAAAGCCGAAGATGCACTAAAGAGAAAAATTCTAGCGTTGTTAACAACAACTAGACTAGAGGCATTTAAAGGTGACAGCGTCTCTCAAAGTGTTGAGAAGAAAATCGCCAACCTCCCACATGTTAAAACGGCTAAAGTTTCAAACACCCCGGTTATGAGTGCGATGATCCCTGAGGTTAGGCTTAAGGACACAACAAAAATTAGAAAGATTTCTCAAACTTTCACTGATCAATCTAAAACTGATGTTCGAACGGCGAAAAAGCCGGGAAAAAAAGTCGTACGGGTAAAGTTTAAGATACCCACAAATGCACCTGAAAAATCCAAACAATTTATCGCAAAAGCGAAAAAAATTGCGGATAAAGAGGAGCTTCCACTTACCCTGGTAATGGCTATTATGGAAACTGAGAGCGCTTTTAATCCAATGGCAAAGTCAGGTGTTCCCGCATACGGATTAATGCAAATTGTACCGAGAAGTGCTGGTCAGGATGCAACAAAGTATCTGTTTGGAAAAGCCAAAATATTATCACCGTCTTATTTGTATGATAGTGATAAGAATATTGAAATTGGGGGTGCCTATCTGCATATACTGTACTTTAACTACTTAAATAAAATAGAAGACCCGGTTAGTCGGTTATATTGCGCCATCGCTGCATATAATACTGGAGCGGGAAATGTTGCTAAAGCGTTTACAGGCAAAAAAAATATTAATAAAGCATCCGTGATTATTAATAAATTAACACCGAAGCAGGTGTATCAGAAGCTGAGAAAACAATTGCCTTATGCTGAAACTCAGCATTATGTGAAAAAAGTTGCGAATAAGCTGGAAAAGTATCAACACATTTAATTTTGTGTAAATAAAATAATCATAACTAGTTTGTTGAGCTTTAATTGTTTTTCTATTTTTATTTTTTTATTTTAGATCTACGTTAATTGCCCAAAATTAGGGTTTCACTATTTTTACCGCATTAACTTAAAAAGCTACTTAATAAAATCACTTAAAAGAAAATCACTTAAAAGAAAGTTACCTAATAAGAAAATAATGTCCATGGGAGGACTATTTTATGTTTAACGTAAATTATCAACGGTTTGTTCAGATATTGCTGTTACTGATAATGGTTGCTATGAGTTTTGGTTGTGCAACTTATAAGGGGGGTTCTAAAAAGGCTTTTGATGCCGTAGAGAAAGGCAACTATCCTGTTGCTATTAAAGAAATGAAAAAAACGATTAAAAGTGAT
Organism: Gammaproteobacteria bacterium; assembly: GCA_029864945.1. Lineage (GTDB taxonomy): Bacteria > Pseudomonadota > Gammaproteobacteria > S012-40 > S012-40 > CALZJE01. Next base: position 6,758 of record JAOTSL010000007.1, on the reverse strand, counting down.
GGAGACGACAGGCTATTATATTTTCTCGAAGTAGGTTTGTTAAAGCACTTGAATGGTGAATATGAAGCCAGTAATCGTTTGCTAACACAGGCTGCTCAGATAGCGGAAGGGCTGGAAACAATACGAATTAGCGATCAGCTTGGTGCTGCTTTGACCAGTCCACGGCAAGCCGCTTATAGAGGCACGAAATTCGAGAGAGCCTTTATTCATTATTATCAGGCATTAAATTATGCGTTTCTTGCCGCTAATAACCCCGCGCAGAAAGATAAATTTCTTGAAGGTGCGCGTATTGAATCACGTAAAGTCGAAATTATGTTAACAGCGCTGCAAAATGAAAAAGGTACATATAAGGACGTTGCAGATAAAAAGAAAAGTACCTTTAGTAAAATAATGAAAGTATTTGATGTTTTAAATGGAAACTATATGGATGCAGATAAGCTGGTATATAGAGAAGATGCCTATATCCGCTATATCACCGGTGTTATATATGAATCTAATGGCGAATATGACGACGCACGTATCTCTTACCAGCAAGCAGCTGAATTATACGAAAAAGGTTACCAGGAACAATATCAACTGGAAAGTAGCATTACTGAGCAAGCGTGGTTTGATGTTGTGCGAATGATGCAGTGGGCGGGTGGTTATGAAAATGACTGGCCTAGCTTGGCAGAAACGAAACTTTCAGAAGTTAAACGTAAAGGTCTAAGTAATTATAAAAAAGGTGGTGCTCAATTAATGGTAATCGAGCATCTCGGTATGATTCCTGCCCGAGAAGAGATGAATATCCGTTTGAGTCTCGATACAAGAACAAAGGAGCTGGTTGTAAAACCGGTGCTCACGGGGACGAAAAGTGAGAAAGATGATCAAATGGCCTGGTTTTTCACGATGTATTCTGAAAAAGGTTTGCTTAGCGCAATACATAATTATAAAGCACGAGGTGTGAACGGCGTTGTTCAAGGGCTCACATCAAAGCGTATTGGTATTGGGGCAGTGTGGGGGATAGCAGAAGAGGTTGGTCTGCCGCAGGCGGTAGGGCCTCTGGGGATACGAATTACCGTACCGTACTATCGTCCTATCTCAAATCCTTATGGTGCATCCGAGTTGTGGGTTAATGGAAAAAATACCGGCAGCCTTGCTTCAGCTGAATCGTTATCTGAACTTGCTTTACAAGAGCAGTTACTTGGTGCCGGCTCTGATTTACAGCAGGCACTTGCTCGTGAGTTAGTTAAGGCAATTTTCGCTGAAAAAGCTTCCGCAGCATTGGGTGGAGGTTACTTAAGTCTTGCAGCTAAATTGGTTAACACGGCAACAAGCCAAACTGACACTCGCAACTGGTTAACTCTTCCTCAAACGATAAAAATCACCCGAATACCAATGGCAGAAGGAAAGCATAGTGTGGAACTGGTGACTAAAAATTCGGCAAATAACAAAAATTATGCTCAGTCAAAACACGATATTGAGCTAAAGAAAGGACAGATATATATACTGCGTAATCGAACTATAGGCAAGACCAGTAGTAATGCGGCTAGTGTGGTGAGGCAAGCTGATAATGGTTTGGAGGCAGCGCCAGTTATGGTTAAGATGAATAGTAATGATAAAAAACTGACAGCAAATGCTGTCGCTACGCAGTAGCGAGTTACTTTTAGGTTTGATTGATTTAACATTAACAGAAAATGAGGGAGTTTAAATGAAGCACAAAAACGTGACAATTGCGTTAAAAACGGTGGCGGCAATTATTAGTCTTAGTATTTTTGCTGTAGGTTGTGGTGGTACTAAGGTACAACGTGTTGACGCTAACAAAGAGATAGCTCTGACTGATAAATGGAATGATGAAGATTCTAGACAGGTCTCAGCAGAAATGGTTGACGATATGTTTTCTTATCCTTGGTTAAAGCGTTTTAAGACGAAATTTCCAGGTAAGGAACCTACTATAACAATACAGCGCATTAAGAATAAGTCCCATGAACACATTGCCACAGACACCTTTATTAATGACATTAAGCGGGCTGTTATGCGTAGTGGCATGGCTGAATTTACTGTTAGCGGCGAAGAGCGGGACAGAATTCGTGAAGAGCTAAAACAGCAAGATATGAATGCATCTGAAGCAACGCGCATGGAGCAGGGTGAAGAAATGGGCGCTAACTTTGCGTTATCTGGTTCGATAAACTCTATTGTTGATCAGCTCGATGGAAAGCGTGTTACATCTTATCAAGTTGATTTGAAGTTAATTAATTTACAGACTACACGTGAAGCGTGGAGTGGCACCAAGAAAATTAAAAAGCTTCAGGAAAAAAGTAAGTTTGGTTTCTAATTGATAGCTAAGTAACCGTACTCGTCCGCTTGAAAATTTATCGTCGAGCTGTTTAGCTCGGCGGAAAATACTGGTTATATAAAGGAAATGTGAATGACTACCTTTGATCGTTATGTACCACGTCTGTCCAATGTCCTTGTTTTGTTTCTCATTGCATTTCTTGGGATTAGTATGATGGCGTGTGGCAGCAAAAAGAATGTTAAGCAGAATAAGGCTGGTAGCGGTGGCCAGCCAGATTGGGTTCTTAATACGCCAATTGAAACTGGGTTTTTATATGGAGTAGGTTCAGCAGAAATTTTTGGTGGCAACGAAGCTGGCGCTGCTGCTCGTGCGAAAGATATGGCTAGAGCTGAATTAATAAAACAAATCACAGTAAATATTAGCAGTGAAGTAGAGCAGGAAATTACTGAAATTGTTAAAAATGGTGTTAGCGATCTCACTAAAAAATTACGTAAGGCTGTAAAAAGCCAAGTGCCCGAATTTAAGCTAAGCAATGTAAAAGGGACTGATAGTTACAAAGATAAATCGAATGTTTCAGTACTGGTTCAATTGAATGTAATAAAGGAACTGCAGATACTACGTCAGAAAATCAGTGAGCTGGATATTCAGATTGATGAATATAAGCAAAAATTCGAGCAAACCAACCCTACGGGTATGAGTGCAATTCGACTAGTCTCACCTGTGTTGATACTGGTTGATCAGCGAGGCGAATTGCAAGCACGGCATAATGCGTTAGCTCAAAAGTCTACTGCATTAATTCCCGTGGAAATGCGGGACTTTATTGCTAAACTGTATGAACGCGTTGCACAATTGACCGTATCTATTGAGGCGCAAGGTGATGAAGACAGCTCATTAAAAACGGGACTTATCGCTAGTCTGACTAAAAAAGGCTTGAGGATTTCTGAACCAGGGAAGAGTGATCTCGTGATTGTTTACAACTTAAAAGTAAACAATGTTAAAAAAGGAGATTCTTATTATGCGATTACAAATGGAGACGTCTGGATAAAAGACGAAATGGGTAAAGTCGTTAAGGCATTCCAAGCTAAAGCCAAAGGTGTTTCAGGTAATGAAATAGAAGCACAAGCCCGCTCTGTTAAAAAACTTTCGAGCCAATTAGGCGAAGAAATGATGTCAGCTTTGTTTTAAATGTGTTTTCAAGCGGTATGAATTTAGATTTTGTTTAATTAATAGTGTTAAAAAGGAGAAGTAAATGAATCGACTGATAATGGGCCTAACAACAGGGGTTGTTGCACTTGGTCTGGTTGCGTGCGGCGGTAAAGATGCAGTTAAACCTGAGATGGTGGCTGATTGCGTATTCCCTAATACAGAAAAAGCGGCACCTGGCTGGGTTTGTGATGAACCAGTTCCTGGGCTTGATGTTCAAGCGGTCGGTATTGCTGAGCCATCAAAAGCTGGCGTCAGTTTTATGAAAGATATGGCTGCAGCTGATGCGCGTGGCCGTTTAGCTGAGCAAACTAAGGTTCGTGTCAGTAAAATGGTGAAAAAATACCTTGGGACTACTGGCGTCGCTGACTCAGAAACGGTTGATGCAGCTGCTAGCAGCACGTTAAAAACAGTTACGTCGGAAGAGCTTGTTGGTTCAAAAGTATATAAATCAAGAACCGGACCTAATGGACGGATGTTTGTATTGTTAGGCTTAGATGCGGCCGCAGCAGAAAGAATTGTTGCAAAGGCAGCTAAGACCAGTATGAATAACGATAAGGCGTTATGGCAGCAATTCGTGGCAAAAAAATCGTATGATGAAATGGCTGCAGATATCGCTAAATCAGAGCCTTGAGCTTAAAAAAGCGGGGTTAAAAATTTAGAGTAGAATCACCAGGAGCCTGTCCGTTCGCGGACAGGCTCCTGGTTTTAGAAAAATGAATTATTGCTGTATTAATCTTTGCGACAAGTTTGTGCTACAAATCACCGCTGTAATCAACTATCAATGGCGCGTGATCTGAAAAGCGTTCTTCTTTATATATGCTGGTGCTTTTAACTCTGTCTTTTAAACCAGGTGTGATTATCTGATAGTCGATTCTCCATCCGGTATTGTTTGCCCAGGCCTGGCCTCGATTAGACCACCAGGTATATTGATGCGCTTCCTGATTAACAACACGAAATGCATCAACCCAGCCCAGTTCGTCAAATATCACATCCATCCATGCGCGTTCTTCAGGTAAAAAGCCTGAGTTTTTTTCATTCGGTTTTGCATTTTTAATGTCGATTACTTTATGTGCAATGTTCCAGTCGCCGCAAATAATATATTCCCGGTCATGGCTTAGCATCTCTTTTAGTTTTGGGGTGAAGCGGTACATCAAGTCGTACTTAAAATCCTGTCGTTCTTCTTTTGCCGAACCGGAAGGTAGGTAAAGTGAAATCACACTGACATTGTCAAAATCTACCTGAAGATAGCGACCTTCGCTGTCCATATCATCCCAGCCGATTCCAGACTGGATATTGTTTGGTTTTTGTTTGCTGTAAACAGCGACACCTGAATAGCCTTTTTTTTGCGCGTCGTGAAAGCTGACATGATAGCCTTCGGGAGAAAATATCGGATCGGAAAGTTGGTCTACCTGAGCTTTGGTTTCTTGAATACAGATAACATCAGCGTCGATGACTTTCAGCCAGTCGAAAAAGCCTTTTCTTGCTGCTGCGCGAATTCCATTGGTGTTGACTGAAATGATTCTCATAGTGTCACTTATTTTGTTGTGGGCCCGGTATTTTATATAAATTAGTCATTCAAATAAATGTAATTAAGCGTATAATTTCTGCGATTTTTCCTGATTTAACGAGGCTATTTAGAATATGCGAGATTACCAAGCAGCATTTATTAATTTTGCGCTAGAAAAAGGCGTGCTGAAGTTTGGCGAATTTACCCTTAAATCGGGTCGTATCAGCCCTTATTTTTTTAATAGCGGTTTATTTAATACGGGTAAAAGTCTTGCTGATCTCGGGCGTTTTTACGCAGAAGCAATCGTAGATTCAGGCGTTGATTTTGATGTAATTTACGGGCCTGCATATAAGGGGATTCCGCTCGCTGCTGCTATCAGCATTGCGTTGGCAGATCATCACGACCGGGATGTACCTTACGCATTTAATCGTAAAGAAGCGAAAGATCATGGTGAAGGTGGCACAATTGTAGGCTCTGAATTAAAAGGTAATATCCTAATCGTTGATGATGTGATATCTGCCGGAACGTCAGTGCGTGAATCGGTTGATTTGATCAAGGCAAATGGTGCAAATCCAGCTGGTGTGATGATTGCGTTGGACCGACAGGAAAAAGGCGTTGCAGATATATCGGCGATTCAGGAAATTGAATCCAGCTACGCGATGCCTGTAAATAGTATTGTGAAGTTTGAGCACCTTGTTACATTTATTAAAGGTAATCAGTCTGTTAGTGAGCACTTGCCAGCTGTTAGTGCGTATCGCGATAAATATGGCGTCTAGGAGCCTGTCCGAGAATGGAAAACCTACTGCACAAAATTTATTTTGACCATATTTTCCGTTCATTTTCGTTGAATAGAATGACTATTCGCCTCAAATGAACGACAAATCTGCTCTAAAATAACTTTTCTTCGCTACGGTTTCCATTCTCGGACAGGCTCCTAGAGTCCATTTTATTATTAGAATTTTTTGTGTCCCATGAGTTAATTGTTTGTATTTAAATATGTATTCAGGATGAATCTAAAAATAAAGTTTTTTTCGTAAATAGTACTTGATGTTGTTACTACTTGCGGGGTTTAATCAAAGGAAAAGTAGGGTGGTATCAGTTTTTTATTTCATTGTATCTACTGAGGTTTTTTTCTGAGTAAAGTTACGAATTATCTGTCAGCGTGTATTGTTGAGAACTTTCACCGAATCAAGGCGTACGGTTCAATTATTGCTCGGAGTAAATGTAATTGGATAATAAATTTATATTGCTGGTTGAAGACAACCCGGATGATGAGCTTCTTGCAAAGCGGGCATTAAAGAAAAATAGTATTTCCAGTGAATTGGTAGTTGTTAGAGATGGCCAAGAAGCTATCGAATACCTGTTCAGCGAAGGGCAGTATGATGGCCGTGATGCATCTGTGCTGCCGTATGTTATTTTTCTTGATTTAAAGTTACCCAAACTTGACGGAATTGATGTATTAAAGCGAATCAGGGCTGATGGGCGAACAAGTATGATTCCGGTGGTGGTGCTAACGTCTTCCAATGAAGAAAGTGATATTATTAATTGCTATAAATATGGTGCAAATAGTTTTATTTGCAAGCCGGTTGATTTTGAGCAGTTTGTCGAAGCGAGTAGACAAATGGGCGCGTATTGGCTTTCATTAAATATCACACCAGTTGGTTTAAACTAGGAGGGGGTAGCGTTTATGTCAACTCTAAAGGCTTTAAAGGTTTTGTTGATAGAAGATTCGGAGGATGATGCGCTCCTTTTAATCAGACAAATCAAAAAAGG
>JAOTSL010000112.1 GCA_029864945.1 Gammaproteobacteria bacterium | reverse complement strand
AACCCTAATGGGGAGCAGTTAATAGATTCCGAAATTATTAAAAATTACACTCACAAGCAAATATTTGGTTGGAATAGATCAGTCAAAACATTTCTATCATATGGCCGCGGCTTTATACTGGGAACGATGACACCGTCATTTTACGGCTGGTGGGGAAGCAACGGGTGTTTTGGCCATCCTGGTATATTTTCTTCCGTCGCCTACGGGGATCATAAAACAGGTATATCCGTAGCCATTGTCACTAATGGTAATAAAAGTATCGGGGATTTCTTTAGCCGATTTGCCAATCTTTCACATGAAATAAAGAAGGCTTGCAAATAGCGCCATACCAACTTATTACAATTATGAATGGCTGTGTTAGCGTTAGCGCCGCCGTTTAAACACAATATCCCTATCGTCGGATACTTTGCTTGGTGTGGGAGTGAATTGAATTAGACGAGTAATCAATTCGACAGCCTCCTAGTCGTTAAAGTAATTTAAATTAATTGCTGTAATTATTCGCTTACAATTCATTATCTAACAAATACAAATCCGACGACTAACAACGCTCCTCACAATAGACCTTAAGACCCGAATTTTCTTGTTCTAGCGCATTTGCCAACTTCCCACGAATCAACGGCCACAAAATAAAAGATAAACACCCAGGCACTTCCAGAATCAACGTATTTTCCACACCACCTTCTACTTCAGTCAGCTTGTGCGTCGCTATCATTTTCATACCAAGAACTTTCGAACTCCATGAAAAACACTCTAACTCAACTAGACTACAGTCCATCGCAATTCCTGTAACCCTGGCTGCTGAATCCAAACCTCACTACCCACCGACAAGCTTTCGCTCGAAACTCGACGTATACTCTCAATGGTAGGTGTCCATTCAGGCCAATCTTCAACTTTTTGTGTAACAGACCACACTAAATCTCTAGGGGCACGAATAGTTATCCTATTTTTAACTCTCATAACAAAAAACACCTTAATAGATTGCTATTATATATCACTGATTTAATATATAAATACGTTGCCATTTTGTCTAATACTTATTGAGCACCACTAACAATTTCGTTTAAAAACCCCATTAGATTGTCAACGGCATTATTGTATATTGAAAGATCACGTTCAGTCATCGCAATCTCCTTTATTATTTTTTTCGATTTTTTTTATTATACATATGCATAAATATTTTATTCTTTCCCTGACTAATCAACTCAATATAACTGCGTGCTTGTGATATGTGAACGCACACAACTCTTCGATTTAAAATCGAGTGAAATACAATATTAACCAAAACCAGTTTTTTGTGACCTACTATTACTCGTAAATATAATTTGAACATAAAGTAACTCATCTCACATATTGCTGCTCCGGTTTATCTCAAACCAACATACAAACAAACGCCCAACCTTTACGGGTTGATAAATGGGAAGGAGGGAAATATTGTGCAGCGTTAATAATCAGTAGGTTGCAACTTTCAATTTTTTATCTAAATTAATACTTTCGATTTTAGGAAAAAAAGTGTCTAATACTGCTTCTGCTTTATGAAAAAACTAAATTCAGTCTAAGTTTTAGTGGTTTAAATATTTTCTCTCCCCCTGAACTAGAAGAATAACAAAAATAATTTGTTCTATCGACTTAGTCGAAAGCTTACGAATATAAAATACAAAATTTTTCCCTCTCGGTAATCCGTGAGGAATTGAGATTATAATAATGCAATTCAAACCCTTTTATTTTTCCATTTTGGCAACCGCGACCGCTTGTAGCATAGGCCCATCCCTTGTAATCGCAGCAGGCTCCAGTGACTCATGCAAATGTGGATATGATGCTATTCCCACAGCTCCCGCCTCTAAAGGCATATCTGCCTATGAGAGCATGTCAGTCAAGCAGCAAGAAATCCAAGAATCTTTAGCCAGCGTAGATCTAGATTCTGTATCTCCAGAACAAAAAAATGCAATTCTTGAGTTAATAGATGGGTTTAATACCGTCAGCAATGCGCCTGACAGTGAGAAGAAAGCCTTTTACGAAACAATATCCGCAAAAAAAAGTGCAACAACGAGTAATATCAGCCGAAAAATCCCCGCAACTGTTGCCATTGGTGAAATAAGTAAGCGTTTATCTACTCTACGCTCAAGAAGCAAACATAACTCTTATCTGCCTAAATCAACTGGCGGAAGAAAGACAGGTAGTATCAGCCTGCCGATTCTCTTCAATCAAAATAATAATGAATTACCAGGTGGCTTGCTTGCCCAGCGTTTAAGTGGTTTCGTATCCAGTGATCATGTTGTTTCTAAACAATCTGAGACGACAACCGAGTCCCGTTTTGATAGCTCTAATCAACGACTTGTTGCCGGTGCAGATTATAGAGTTGATAATCAAACTTTTGTGGGCCTTGCATTTAACACTGTTAGTGGACGTGCAGATATGGGTGATAATGGTGGTACGCTGATAAATAAAGCCAACACTTTAGTCGGCTACGGCACATACAACATAAAACCAAACTGGTATGTGGAAGGTGTAATAAGTTCTGGCTCACGCTCGTTCGACATGGATCGTGCAATTACTTTTACCTTAAATGACATCACCACCAACACACTAGCGTGCAGCCAACCGGAGAGCAACCATATTGGATTCAGCTTTGGTTCTGGTTTTAGTAAAACATTTCGAAATGGTCATTCACTTGGTGCGGTAATCAGCTTAAACCAAACCTATTCATCAATTAAATCATTCTCAGAAAAGGGCTGCAATAATAATCTAGTAGCCTATAGCTTGGTCGTTGATGAGATAAATATAACAAGTAATATCTTGAGCATTGGCGGACAGTGGAGTCAGCCTATTAGCGCAAGTTTTGGCGTATTAATCCCACAGCTTTCATTTAACTGGATTAAAGAGCTAGAGGGTAGCAGTGATACGATCAGCGCTTATTTTAGCAATGACCCCAACAAAACTACCATGGCATTTGAAAGTGGTAACAAAGACACAGTCTATTTGAATAGTAGGTTTTCAATTACTATGGTGCTGCCACGAGGGCTTTCAGGTTTCTTTCTGTATGAAACACAGCAGCTCATGGATGATTATCAACAAAATACTATTTCTTTGGGTGTGAGAAAAGAGTTCTAGAGCTCTATAATTCAACACTATAATAAAAAAAGAAACTTTATGCGTAAATTCAATTATTTCCTAGGGATTTTTTCCTGCCTAATAACAGCCGTCACTCATGCCGGAGGCGTAATGATAAACTCCGGCGCCGGTTTGACCACAGGAGCATCATCAAGTTCTTCCTCTATTCAATCGGCGTACAACAACCCAGCTTCAGGACCCCTACTTCTCTCTGATACCGAAAAATGGCGGATGTCTTACCTACCCGTCATGAGTGTCAACATGGAGCTAGGCCAAGTTGATAACTTTTCGGAAGATCTAAATGAGTTAACTGACATAGTAGATAACCCAGACTCAACATCAGACAATCCAACTCAAGTGCTAAACCGTTTTAATAAGGTATTAGTTGAAATGGGAGAGTCAGGCTACATCAAAAATAACGTCAGCTTCAACGCCCCTCTACTTCCCCTTTATTACCGAATAGACTCATCTAGCGTTATTGGCGTTGGTGTGAAAGTTGGCTCCCAAACAGGATTGCGATTGCTGGATGACTCCCTGAGTTTTGATTCACAAAACGGTAGTTTCAGTACAGCCAGTGTCATCTATATAAAAAATGGGATAGAAACAGAAGCAGCTGTGAGTTATAGCCGATCTATATTTAAAATTTCAGAGGGGGGAAGCACAAATAACCAGTTATACGCCGGCGCCAAACTTAAGCTAATTAATTTACGTTTGAGCAAACAAGTTTTCCCCCTTCAGCAGCTTGATGATAGCAATGTTGAAGATCTCGTCTGGGATGAATATGACAATAATTTAAATTCAAGCACAAATATTGGCCTTGATCTCGGAATCGTCTGGGATAGTGATTTATTTAGGCTAGGATTGGTTCTCGAAAATATTAATTCACCAGAGTTTAGCTACGGAAGCATAGGTCAAGATTGCTCAAAATTCGCAGAAAATACTCATAGCCGTAACACCTGTGAAGCAGCCGCCTACTTTATTAACAACAAAGGCGATATTAAAGGGAAAGAAGTCCATACAAAGGTATCTATGTTTCGCTTTGACGGCTTAGCTAAGTTAACTAACCGATGGGCTCTTAGCATGGCGCTTGATATATCTGAATATAATGATTTAGTTGGTTTTGATAATCGCTGGCTAAATATTGCGACGACCTATGAACGCAAGGGAAATATTTTTTCATCCCTAAGGCTTGGGTATCAAAAAAACTTAGCTGGCACGAGCACATCCAGTGCCATGCTAGGCCTAACTTTTTTCAGCCTCGTCTCACTCGATCTTGAATATGGCTTGCAAAGCATAAAAGTCGACGGCAGCAAGTACCCTAGGCGCCTTGGTATTTCTCTCAGTGTTGAAGAGTCATTTTAACTCAAAATTTTAACAGACAAATTGGTTACATTATGTGGACTCATAAATTATTTTCTCAATACAGAAAACTTGCCCTAGTCTTAACTGTGGGCGCGGCACTCAACGCATGTGGAGGAACCGGGCAAGACGAAGGTTTACTCTCTAGTAATACCCAAGGGTTTTCCGGCAAAGTCATCGACGGCAATATTGCAAGAGCATTTGTATTTATTGACTCCAATAACAACGGCACGCGTGAAGCATGGGAAGCTTGCTCCTTTACCGACAATGATGGTTATTACTCTTTCAATCCAATAACAAAGACGAATTACTGCTCAGCAGACGCCACTGAGCAACAACGCCAGTATTGTCTTATCTCTGCGTTTAATCATGACAATGTGGTTATTCGAGCAGAAGGTGGTTACGACACACTAACAGGTGAACCTTTTCTTGGGCAGATGAGTCGTCGACTAAACGTGGGGGCAGATGGTGGCGTAAATTCAAAACCCGCTGGTGAGTTCAATAATCTAGTCATTTCACCACTAACTTCGCTCATGACAAATCTACAAAGTGAAACGCTTCAATCGAATATATTGCGTTCTTTGTCGCTTAATATCGAAGACCTAAATAAGGACTATTTGAATACTGATGGTAACGGTACTGTCGATCCGGCTCTACTGAATATGGCATTAAAACTACACAAACTCGTAACGATTCTCTCAGATTATTTGACTGATACCTATTCCGAAATTGGCGAAAACACTGGCACACCGAATGATGCAAGTATTTATGTATATACCAATTTAGCAGAACAAATATTGAATACAGGCGAGAGCTTAGATAACGTTTTATCAGATCAAGCTTTGTTAATTAAAATATTAGAAAATGCAGAAAAAAAATTAATCGAACTCTATCAGCAAAAAGGCTACTCACCGCCTAAAGTTAAAGGCGGCAACAATGGCCCTCAAACTCTTTCCCGTATCGCATTAATAGCCTCAAATATTTCCACTATTATCGATAACTTAATTGATCCCACAGACACAACTTTCACTCAACAAGATGCACAGGGTAGTACGCGAGCGTTAGAGTCACTGATCGTAAAAACCGTCGAAGAGGATGGTAAAACAGACACTTCAATTAATAACGCTATCGATTTCTTTCTCGACGAACAAAACTCAAGTTTGGTAGATGCACTAACATCAAGCCTCAGCTTAGAAACTTCAGATTTTTACTCCGTAGTAAACAATGACTTTGCAGGCACAGATTTTGATTCTGTAGAAGAAATTACAAACACATCGACACTACCCAGCGATGCAACTCCTTTTGGGCAAGTTGGCGGTAAAATGATTCACATTTTAGAAACTTATCTAGGCTCCGCCCCTAATAATTTACAAGACAATGAAGCAGAATTCTACTTTAACGGGCAAGCGAATGATGTGGATGGCACTTTTACGGCATGCCTGAAATATATTGAAGACGGAAGTACCGATGGAGGAATGAAGGAAGGAAGTACCCGTGGAGAATTAGTTGCAGGTTTCTGGAGTAAAATTAACCCAAATGAATCTGGCGAATCTTTTCGTATAGTGCTTGTCGTTAGTCACTTAGGCGACTCTTTTCAGGCATCAATGAGCTCTGTTGGTACCGAAATTATCAATGGCGTTAAACACAATAAATTAATGTTTGATAACGGAGAAAAAATCACAGAAAATTATAGCTTGGAGGGGTTAACCGATTTAAACTTCACTGTACCCACGTCAAATCGTCAATGTCAGGAGAGGTTACCTTTAAGGATTGATATGCCTCTTTAAAAACACAGAGACTACCAGGATGTTTTCAAAAGCAATCTCCTCTCTAAAAATAGAGCTTAATGACCCTTCACACCAAGTCACCGAACACAAAAATAAACGGCCAAATATCTTAAACTTTAGTCGAGCGCCAGACAAACAATTCAAAGATAGTACAAAATATAATTCACCAACAAACTGGAAATTGCAACACCCTGCAAACCCCACAAAAACTCCACGCATAAAAGACACATAAAAAATAGCGTAAAAATAAATAAGAAACGACGGCGTCATTATTTATCCAAACGTACTCTCAGTTTTTCACACTAGCGCATTAACCTTGTTATTAATGTAATATATTGTTATTTTTAGCATTTGAAAGATTTCACATTATCGATTTTTTAAATCCTCCATGTTATTTCGATTCTCGCTATAACAAAGAGAAAACACTAATCAGAGAATTAACATTGTACAAAACTTTAAAAAATGCCTTTATTGGCTTAAATACTCGCTACAAACTGGCTAACGGAAAAACTGCGCGGCGGGTTTATCTCGATTCTGGTGCGTCGACATTGATGATGAAACCAGCAAACGATGCAGTGCAATCTTATCTAGCTCATTATGCGAATACACATACAACGGTGCATACTTCAGCAAAAATCACTTCGACTACAATGACATGGGCATATAACCGCGTTCTTGATTTTGTAGGAGCAGATAGAAACGAATATTTATGTGCGTTTCTCGGTAGCGGTACTACTGCTGCCGCTAATCGTGTGGCTGACGGATTGGCGAATCTTCGTCCCGAAAAAGATGTTGTACTCATTTCCTCCATGGAACACCATTCCAACGATCTCTCTCACCGTGCTTATTCAAAAACGGTAGAACATATTCCCTTGACCGGGTCAGGCCTGTTATCAGGACAAGTTTGTATTGAAGGTTTAAAAAAGCTATTAGAACAATACAAAAATAGAGTCAATTATGTCGCCATTACCGGAGTAAGTAATGTCACAGGCATAATTAATCCAATTCAAGAGATTGCCGAACTCGTTCACCGTTATGATGCTTACTTGGTTGTTGACGGCGCCCAAATGGTTGCACACATGCCTGTTGCAATGAACACCACGGATATCGATTTCTTTCTGTTTTCCGGGCACAAGATATATGCGCCAGGTTCTCCCGGTGTTTTAATTGGTAAACGTTCAATTGTAGATGCGATGAAACCGTTTCAGTTTGGTGGCGGCATGGTTGAATCGGTTTCAAAGTGGGGATACGTTTTATCGGATGATCCACTTGAACGAGAACACGCAGGCACACCAAATATACCAGGTGCAATTACACTAGCTTGCGCTTTAGAAAGTCTTTCTCGTGTCGGTATGCAAACCATTTTTGAGAAAGAAAGAGAGCTTATACAATATACATTGAAGAAACTGGAAACCTGTCGGACCAGTATTATTTATGGTGAACAACAGTCTCTGCGTGTCGCAAGCATCGCATTTAATCTTAAAGGAATTGGGCATGGGCTAGTGGCTGCAATTCTCAATGACTACCATGGTATCGCCGTACGAAACCAATGTTTTTGCGCACATCCTTATGTGCAAGAAATGTTAATAGAAGAGATTGAAGAGCTAGCGTGTGAAGATTTAGATAATGATGCACTGGAAGAATTAATTCAAGATCATCGAGGCATGGTGCGTGCGAGTTTTGGTTTATACACCACAGAAGAAGATATTAACGCACTTGTTAACGCGCTCATCAATATTGAAGATAATATCGACACTTACAAAACACACTACGACAAAAAGAAAGATGGAAGCTATTCACATAAAACATTTGGCTCCGACACCCAGCAATATTTTAGCATTGTAGATGAGTTAGAAAAATGTTTGTTGAATGATGCAGAGCAGAAAATTCACAGTAATAGCGAAAATTTAGGGAAAGATAAGGAAGATAAAGAAGGTAAGAAAGATGAGAAATACAAGCCCCACATAAAAGGCGTTACAGTCTAATATCACTCAACAAAACTGCTCTGGATTAAATAAAAGGCATCTCCAAAAACACTAAAAGCACCATCCTCAAATAATATATCAAGATGACGTGCGCTTAAAAAATAGTATTTTCGGAAACTTTTTCTATTTCATCTAGGTTTTGTATTTCCTTAAGCGAATATACATATCCTCAAAAACCTAATCGGACAAAATTGTAGTGGCCGAATAATCTTGGAAGATTTTATAGATTACATTAAACCGGCCAGAGGAAGATAAGCGACCAACAAATCAACACAAAAAACGCGGGTTAATCTCACCTAAGCAAAAACGTAACTGCTCAGCGTGTTTAGATTTTGCCTCAGATCAAGGCGTTTTCGCACGGAGAGAGGGAGCATATAAAAATATGTGACCGATTGAGTACGAAAACAACGCAGATATGAGGTAAAAAATGAATACGCTGAGTAATTTCGCAAAAACTAAATTAGTTCCGTTTTCGTTACTTCATCACCCCGATAAAAGGAGTCTTAGCCTTACCTTTCTTCGGATATTGCTGATCACGATGAATGAGCGTCACCTTCTTAGCAATCAACTTTTTATCATCAAGATGGCATTCAAACTCAACTTCTGCCCCCACCTTCAAATACTGGCATCTAATCAAATCAACCTTACGTACAACGATCTCGGGACCTGATCCATTTTCAATGATTCCATATTCCTTATCACGAAACCACTTTTTTACTGTTGCTTTCAAATATTCACCTGCCTGAATTGTATTTTTTATTATAGTGCAATAAGGATATTAAGCGGAGATGCCCCCTGCACCCCGCTTAGTCCCCACAATCTTTAGAATTGGATTTGTTACCTTATCACGAAAATACTGATATTTCCCCACCTCAATTGGTCAACGGCGGAAGTATATTAGGCACGTTGAACAGAATTTGAAACTGAATCAAATGACAAATTGTCCATTTTCAATATTGTTCGCTTAATAGCTAATTTCGGCCTGATACAGACTGTTAGTGAAAACTTATACCCCCTCGTCAAACAAGAAAAATAAACCTTCAACATAGGCAATGTGGTTAGTAATACCTAACGCCAAAACGTATTGATTAGGACTGGTAATGGATGATCTTAATTTACGCATTGGCAGCGGGCTGCAATAATACCGAGTTCCTAAGGTGCCTCGTTAAGT
>JAOTSL010000111.1 GCA_029864945.1 Gammaproteobacteria bacterium | reverse complement strand
CACATGGTTGTTGCGCATTTAAGGCTCAATAAAACACCGCAAGCAGATGCTGCAGATGCATTGGCGATTGCTTTATGTCATGCACAAACTTATCGGACGATGTCCCGTTATTCCAGTAAAAGTACTTTGGCTTAAATTGCCTTACAATGGGTTTAATAAATCCTCAGGATTAAGAATATGATTGGTCGCCTGAAAGGTGAAATAATATATAAAAAGCCCCCGCAAATACTGATAGATGTTAACGGTGTGGGTTATGAAGTTGAAGCGCCGATGACTACGTTTTATGAGTTGCCGGAAGCGGGGCAAAACGCGATTTTACTCACACATATGATTGTTCGCGAAGACGCGCAGTTATTGTATGGATTTGCTACCGATGGCGAACGCGAGATGTTTCGTCACTTAATTAAAATAAATGGGGTTGGGCCAAAGTTGGCGCTTACTATTTTGTCTGGCATAAGTAGTGCAGAATTGGCCCGATGCGTGAGTGATCACGATGTTATTTCATTGGTTAAATTGCCTGGCGTGGGTAAAAAAACAGCAGAGCGATTAATTATTGAACTTGCCGATAAATTGAAACTGTTTCCTCAAATTGAAAAAGCGCCTCCTGATCAGAGTGGTGGGGCAACGATTGCTCGTGTAAATCCATTGTTAGAGGCGGAAAGTGCGCTTATTTCCTTGGGCTATAAGGCGCAAGAAGCATCACGTATGATTAAGGCGATAGATTCAAAAGGCTTAAGTAGTGAGCAAGTTATTCGGCTGGCTTTACAGTCTTCAGTGTCAGGAAAATAAAAATAAATGATTGAATCTGATCGAATAGTGGCCGCAGTAAGTACAGCCCATGATGTAGTGATGCCTCAGAGTATTCGGCCCAGGCAGTTTGATGATTATATCGGTCAGGTCGCGGTGCTTAATCAGCTGCAAATTTTTATCGGCGCGGCTAAGCAGCGTTCAGAGTCGCTGGATCATGTTTTGTTGTACGGTCCTCCAGGCCTAGGGAAAACAACACTTTCCAATATTATTGCAGAAGAAATGAATGTCAATATTCGTCAAACGTCCGGTCCCGTGCTTGAGCGACCGGGTGACCTTGCTGCTATTTTAACGAACCTTGAGCCACACGATGTGTTGTTTATTGACGAGATACATCGCCTGGGTTCTATCGTTGAAGAAGTTTTATATCCTGCAATGGAAGACTTTCAACTGGACATCATGATTGGCGATGGCCCCGCTGCACGGTCAATAAGACTTGATTTACCTCCTTTTACATTGGTTGGTGCAACAACGCGTGCGGGTTTATTAACATCGCCATTGCGTGATCGATTTGGTATTGTGCAGCGCCTCGAATTTTACACGGTAAAAGAATTAACGCTTATCGTTCAGCGAAGCGCTTCTTTATTAAATGTTGATATTGATGAAGGTGGCGCGCTTGAAATTGCTCGTCGATCACGGGGAACTCCGCGTATAGCAAACCGTCTATTAAGGCGTGTTCGTGATTTTGCGCAAGTAAAGGCTGACGGCGTCATCAGTGATCAGGTGGCTGATGATGCGCTGGATATGCTGGATGTGGATAAAGAAGGTTTCGATATTATGGATCGCAAATTAATGCAGGTCATGATTGAGGTCTTTGATGGTGGTCCGGTGGGGTTGGATAGTCTTGCCGCCGCAATTGGCGAAGAGCGTGGCACCATAGAAGATGTGCTGGAGCCATTTTTGATTCAGCAAGGTTATATTATGCGCACGCCACGCGGTCGCATAGCGACGCAAAATGCATATACACATTTTGGTTTTTCACCCAAGCAAGATAGCTAATAGAAAGCTAATAGAATTAAACTCGCTGAGCAGTTGCTTTTTTTTTGCCCGCTCGCGTTACGATGACACCTATTACGGTGGAGTGGTGTATTATGCGCACTATTTAAAGCTTATGGGCCGTTGCCGTATAGCAATCTTGAGTTCTGGAGTAGGGCTCATTGATCTGTAAACAACGGACTTTTTGAAATACAAAAAATTGTTGCCGATAAGAAGCCTTCATCCAAAGGCGAGTGTTTAGGTAAAATGGAAAAAATAACAGGTGATAGTATTTTGCTTTGTGAAGTTGATGTAACAATTGTGTCTTTAAGTGCCAGTGAAATACGGCCTAAACGAATACCCGAAAAAATTTTTGAGGAGCTAATGCGTGAGCACTGATTTATCTATTATTCATTTAATTACCGGTGCATCTTTTATTGTGCAATTGGTCATGTTTTTATTGGCGCTTGCTTCTATTTTGTCGTGGACAGTCATATTTAGTAAATGGAAGTTGCTGAACGCCGCAAAAGAAAATGCGGAAGAATTTGAAGATAAATTCTGGAAAGCACATGATCTAAGTGAGCTGTATAATCAAACCTCTAAAAATGAAAAAGTGATTGGCAGTAATGGGCTGGAGGCAATATTTGAGTCCGGCTTTCGTGAGTTTGCAAAACTAAGAAAAGATGAAAACCTTTCCCCTCAGGTCATAATGGAAGGTGTGCAACGTACTATGCGAGTTGCGTTAAATCGTGAAATTGATGCAATGGAAAATCACTTACCCTTTCTTGCTACCGTCGGATCAACTAGCCCTTATGTCGGGTTGTTTGGAACGGTCTGGGGAATTATGAACTCATTTCGGGCGCTGGGTACTGCAAAACAAGCGACACTTGGTATGGTTGCTCCGGGAATATCTGAAGCATTAATTGCCACCGCTATAGGTTTGTTTGCTGCAATTCCCGCTGTTATTGCTTACAACAGGTACGTTCATCACGTGGATCGCTTGACGAGTCGGTATGACGCTTTTTACGAAGAGTTTTCAAACATATTGCAGCGTCAGGCACATAAATAGTGACCATTCAGAGAAGGCCGCGCCGTAAATCAATGTCGGAAATCAATGTAGTACCTTACATCGATGTGATGTTGGTGCTGCTGGTTATTTTTATGATTACGGCACCATTATTAACACAAGGTGTAAAGGTTGAGTTACCGAAAGCCGCCTCAGAACCAATGGACAGTGATGTTCAGGAGCCCTTGATTGTCACTGTTGATATGGATGGAAATTATTATTTAAATGTGGGCGGTGATGATAAGGAGGTTATTGATCATCAAACACTGGTGAATAAAGCTGCGGCAGTCTTGCGCTTAAAGCCGGAAACAACCATTATGGTCCGTGGTGATAAAGACGTAAGTTATGGCAAAGTAGTTACTGCAATGGCTTTACTTCAACGAGCCGGTGCACCGAGTGTTGGATTAATTACTGAATCCCCAGAGCCAATGCCAGCAACAACCAGGGAAAAATAAGCTATTTTATGCTGAACCTTATTTCAAAATATCCTCGTGCTTTTGCAGCAGCAATTGTTTTGCATATTATCATGGCGATTGTTTTCACCATGAATTTTGAGTTTACCAGCAAAGTTATTGCACCGCAGGAAGTTGATGTGGTTCAGGCGACAGCGGTTAATGAAGAGCAGGTATTGGCCGAATTGGCGGTACTTAAAGCGATAGAAGCTAAAAAGCGAAGGACCGAGAAGGATAGGCAGAATAAGCTGGATAGGGATGCAAATCGAGCGAAGAAAAAGCGGCTGGAAGAGCAGCGCCGTCTAAAAAAGCTTGAGCAAAATCGTAAAATAGAATTAGCGAAAAAGAAAAAGCTGGAAAAAGAAAGAAAACTATCTGAGAAAAAAACAAAAGAAGCAGTTGAAAGTCGCCGAGTTGCTGAGAAGGCAAGCGAGGAAGCGCAACGACGTCGTGTAATAGAGCTAGAAAAGCAGCGTCTCGCAGAAGACGGCCGAAAAAAAGCAGAAGCCGAGCAAAAGCGAGCAGAAGAGATCGAACGTAAGTCCAAAGAGAAAGCATTAAAAGCCATTGAGGAAGAGCAGCGTATTGACGACGCTAAAGTCCGTAAGGCAGCACTAGAGGCGGAACAAAAAAGACTGACAGCATCACGCGGCGTGAAAACGCAAAAAATAGTTGATCGTTACGTCAAGTTAATTATTAAACAGGTGCAAAATAATTGGCGGATGCGAGATGTTAAGCCCGGCTCATACTGTGATGTATTTGTGCGCCTGATGCCGACAGGTGAAGTGTTGCAGGTTGACGCGAAAAATTGTGTTGGTGGAAAGTTGTTCAAGCGTAGTGTGGAGGATGCAGTAAGGGCTGCAGCACCTTTACCTTTGCCGACGGATAAGTCATTATTTTCCCAGTTTAGAGAAATTAAGTTTAAATTCGATCCCAAAGATTAGTGACAGGATAATAATAAATAAATTATGCAGGGTGAAAGATTGAAAAAATCAGTTGGAATATTATTTGTTTTGTTCTTTGCGTGGATTAATCAGGCAAGTGCTGCCCTGGTTATTGAAATAACGGAAGGTGTTGAAGATGCTATACCAATAGCAGTTGTGCCTTTTAAGGTTGCAGGCAGCAACAAGCTTTCGACAGATATTGCAGCGGTAATTGAGGCAGATTTGGCGCGAAGTGCGCAGTTTAATCCACTCGCTCGTAAAGATATGCTAGCCAAGCCTAATAAGCCCAGTGATATTAAATTTAAAAACTGGCGGATGCTGGATGTTCCCAATTTAGTTATTGGTGAAATAGATAAAAAGAAGGATGGAAGCTATTTTGTAAAGTTTCGTTTGTATGATGTGTATCGACAGAAACAAATTATTGGATACGGCTTTCCTGCAAAAGCGAATCAACTTCGAAAAATAGCCCATAAAATAAGCGACGTTATCTATGAGGAGCTAATGGGTGTAAAGGGCGCGTTTGATACCCAGGTAGTTTATATTAAAAAATTCCCTAATAAAGAGCAAAAGCCGTATCGTTTGTATCTCGCGGATGCAGATACTTACAATGAGCAGGAAGTAATGCGGCATGACTGGCCTTTATTCTCACCAACATGGTCGCCGGATAACTCAAAGCTCGCGTTCGCAATGGCGGGAAGCCGGGGTGCTGGTATTTTTGTTTTCGATGTGGCAACAGGTAAGGCGCCTATTCGATTAACTAAGCGTTCAATAAAGGCTAGCGCACCATCTTGGTCACCTGATGGAAAAAAAATGGCGATGCAGGTATTGGCGAACGGTAGTTCGGATATTTTTGTAATGGATATAAAAACAAAAAAAATGACGCGCATAGCGTCACATTGGTCTATTGATGTGGAGCCGAGGTGGTCACCGGATGGTAAATCGATTGTATTCACTTCGGAGCGAGGTGGCTCTCCGCAGTTATATCAATATACCTTTAGTAGCAAGAAAGCCAAAAGATTGACGTTTAAAGGAAGGCAAAACTTACGCGCCTCTTTTTCTCCTGACGGAAAAATGATAACGTTCGTGCACTTAAGTGAGAATAATGGCTATAATATTGCCGTGATGGATTTAGGTAGTCGTGAGATGCATATAGTTGCGGATTCGTCTTATGGGGAATCAGAGCATGAGTCGCCAAGTTTTGCACCTAACGGTAGCATGATTATTTACGCCGCGAATTATCCGCAGAAAGGAAAAAAAGGTAAAAAAACAGGTTTGGTTGCTGTGTCTGTTGACGGAACTGTTCAACAGCACTTTACTGACGATGGGGTAGGTGAAGTGAGAGAGCCGGCTTGGTCATCTTATTTAAACTAGCTGGGGTGAAATTTATTTACCTGAGTTAAAATTTAATTAACATTTTGCATGTTTGCATATAAGGAGTGGTATATGAAGTTGGTTGCTAAACTGGGGTTGGCAATTTTGCCTGTGTTGTTGATCGTTGGTTGTGGGTCAAAGGACGTAAAAGAAGATGTTGCTCCAGTGGGAGAAAATGTTGTCGTTGAAGATGGTGGGGCAACTACAGGTGAAGGAACAGGTGGAACTCTTCTTGATGATAGTCAGGCAGCAGCTAATGCAGCAGCTGATGCAGATAAGGATCTTTTAGCGGAGCGCAAAGTGTATTTCGATTTTGATCGTAGCGAAATCCTTGGTGACTATAAAGAAATTCTTAATGCTCATGCAAGACATTTGATTGCGACCCCAAGTGCGTCAATAATGATTGAAGGTAACTGTGATGAGCGCGGTACGCGTGAGTACAATATGGCGCTAGGTGAGAGGCGTGCATTTTCGGTTCTTCAGTTTTTGACTTTGCAAGGTGTAAGTAAAAGTCAGATAAGTACCGTTAGTTTTGGTGAAGAGCGTCCAGATGTTGAAGGGCATGATGAGGCGGCTTGGAAATGGAATCGCCGAGCAGTGTTGGTTTACTCTGAGTAATAAAAAGTGAATAAATTGCAAGGCGCAACGTTTAGTGCGGCTAAAAAAGGGCGAGCTACTTTTGTGGGTCGTTTTTTGTTTTTACTGGTTTGCTTTGGCTTCGTTTTAATCAATGCTAATGCGGCAGATGTTTCCGTTGAGCAGAGATTAAAGCTAATAGAGCAAAAGCTCGATAATCAAAATCTCATGCAGTTACTTAATACACTTCAAGCGTTGCAGCGGGAGGTTAGTGAGTTGAGAGGCGATGTTGAGGTTCTGTCATTTGAATTGGGTAAGTTAAAAAAACAACAAAAAGACATCTATATTGATTTGGATCAGCGTATTCAGCAGACAGACAAATCGGTTGCTGGCTTGCAGACGGCACCACCTGTTATGGGTGTTACTTCTATTGATGGCGGGGTTGAGGGGCAGGGGGCGGAAGCTCAAGGGACACTTAGTGAGCAGGAAAGTTACCAGGCTGTATTAAATATTCTGAAAAGTGGTCGATATGAAGAGGCGATTCAGGAATATCAAGTGTTTCTGATCACTTATCCCGAAAGTAGTTTTGCTTCAAACGCGCAATACTGGATGGCAGAAGCTTATTATGTGCTTAAGGACTTCCAGTCTGCGGTTACACAGTTTCAAAAGGTAATTTCAGCTTATCCTGATAGTAAAAAAGTGTCTGACGCATATTTGAAGATTGGGTTTAGCTATTATGAGCTTAAAGAGTGGGTAAATGCTCAGTCTGCTCTGGAAAAGGTCATTGCAGATTATTCTTCTTCTACTGCGGCGCGTCTGGCTCAGCGCCGAATTCAAAAAATGAAACTTGAGGGCAATATATAGGTCTAGGTCATCCGTAAATCATCTTGGGTAATTCCGTCACAGGCGATTGCCTGAGGGTGGAAGTTGGCTGATTTGGCGCTCCTACGAAATCGGGTGCTTCCTCATATCATAGTATTGGCCTTGGCGTCGTTTGTGGGTTGTTTGGAATGTGCTTGGTTCTAATGGCCGTACTTAGTTCTATTGAGGTGAATAGTCGTTCTGTTCAACAAAAATGAACGATGAGCATCGGCGAAATAAATTTATCACAGTAGGTTTTCCATTCTCGGGTAAACTGCTAGTATACTGTGCTCATTCTTTAGTCATTCCGTATTAATATTCATGTCCCTATCTAATCGTTTACGTATTACTGAAATATTTTTCTCTCTTCAGGGGGAGTCGGTTTCATCCGGCTTGCCTACTGTATTTGTGCGCTTAACCGGTTGCCCTTTGCGTTGTCAATATTGCGATACTGCATACGCATTTCAGGGTGGGGAGTGGTTAACGTTCTCAGAAATCATCAAAAAAGTAACTGATTTTGGTGCTGCTTATGTTTGCGTTACTGGCGGTGAGCCTTTGGCCCAAAAAAAATGTAAGGAGCTTCTAAGTCTTCTTTGTGAGCAAGGTCTTAATGTGTCGCTTGAAACAAGTGGTGCAATTCCCATTGATGGTATTGATCCTCGCGTATCCCGAGTTATGGATTTGAAAACCCCTGGATCTGGTGAGGAGTCTAAAAACTTATTTGGAAATATCGAGTTGCTCACTGAGCATGATCAGCTAAAATTTGTTTTGTGTAGTCGGGAGGATTATGACTGGGCAAAAATGATTCTCAATGAACATGATTTGTTTGGGCGCATGGAGATATTGTTCTCCGTTAGTTTTGGGCAGCTTCGGGCTCAAGATTTGGTAAATTGGATTTTGGAAGACAATTTAATAGTTAGGTTTCAGATGCAGCTGCATAAGCTGCTTTGGGATGATGAGCCGGGACGCTGAGCATGAAGAATAAAAAAGCAATTGTATTATTATCAGGAGGGCTTGACTCAACAACTGTTCTTGCATTAGCAAAATCATCTGGTTTTCAGTGTTACACCATGAGTTTTGATTACGGTCAGCGTCATCGTTCAGAATTAAATCAGGCTCAGAAAATCGCCAGTAGTTTTGGGGTGGTTGGCCACAAGGTTTTTAATATTGATTTGGCCTCTTTTGGTGGCTCGGCATTAACTGATGGCTCAATTGGAGTGCCTGAGGTTTTGTCTGAGGGCATTCCCGTAACCTATGTCCCAGCCAGGAATACGGTGTTTTTATCTCTGGCGCTCGCTTGGGCGGAGGTGCTGGGGTCGGCCGATATTTTTATCGGGGTAAATGCGGTTGATTATTCGGGCTATCCTGATTGTCGGCCAGAATATATTGATGCCTTTGAAAGAATGGCTAATCTGGCGACAAAGTCGGCTATTGATGGGTGTGTAATGACGATTCATACTCCCTTGATTGCACTGACTAAAGCAGAAATACTTCAAAAAGGCATGGCGTTGGAGGTGGATTATTCTCAAACGGTATCTTGCTACCAGGCTGATTCAGATGGTCGCGCTTGCGGTAAGTGTGACTCATGTCGGTTGCGTAAGCAGGGTTTTGCTGACGCCAATCTAGAGGATGTGACGCGCTATCTGTAATTTGGATTATCTTAGTTTTTAGTGGGTTCGCGCTACAGTCGACGTGTAATTAGGCGTTTTAATTAAATTAATAGCTAAATTATTTACGTAGAAATTTATGCCTTCTTGCTTGCCCGGGCTGAGCTTTGGAAATGGTTTGTATTATTTTCGGTTTGTTTGTCGAGATATTGGAGGATGTATGGATTTAAGTGTCGCTCAGCAAACCCTGGTCTACGGGTTTGTGATTGCAGTTATGCTCGGTGCGACCGTGAATAAAACGAATTTTTGCACCATGGGTGCGGTGTCAGATTGGGTGAATATCGGCGATACCGGCCGCTTAAAGGCGTGGGTGCTTGCGATGGTGACTGCTTTGATCGGAGTGACTGCGATGGAATTAATGGAAGTTCTATCGCTAGATGTTAGTCGCCCCCCATATAGGACGATCGATTTTGCATGGCCGCGATACATATTGGGCGGTCTCATGTTCGGCGTCGGTATGACGCTTGCCAGTGGGTGTGGAAATAAAACGTTGGTTCGAATAGGTGCTGGCAATATTAAGTCCGTTGTCGTTTTATTAATTGCCGGCATATTTGCTTACTTGATGACGAAAACAGATTTTTACGGCGTAGTTTTTCATAGTTGGATGAGTCCGATGAGTATCGATTTCTCACTGTACGGCCTTGCTGGTCAGGATCTAGGTAGTTTGGCTGCTGGTATTGCGGACTCAGAAGATGCGCTGCAGTTTA
>JAOTSL010000110.1 GCA_029864945.1 Gammaproteobacteria bacterium | reverse complement strand
TGATGATGTACAATCTTGAATGGCGATTCCCCATTAAACGCATTGAAAAAAGTGCCTCGTCATTCCCAGTTGGCATCCATCAAGTATCTGGATCAGCATTTATGGAAAGTGGTGCCGCTTGGGAAGCTGGTATAAAACCTAACGATTTTCATTACAGCATTGGCGCTGAGTTAAAATTTCACACTGCAATATTCTATTATTTTCCTGCTACTTTGCGCTCAGGCTACGCCTACGGGCTGAGTGAGGATGGAGAACATCAGTTTTATCTTACGCTGGGCTCTTCTTTTTAGCTGCGCAGCTCTACTCACTTAGTCCGTTATATAAATGGCATCATACAAAGGGCTGAGTAAGTAGAGACACACAATATTCACATACTTCCTTTATCGCCAACTTGCCCTATATTGCACTCTAACAACAACCCTTGAGTTGTAATAGCGGCACTTCTTCTGTGTTCGCACAAATGTGGCCAACCTGAAAATTGCCCCACCCTATTTAATCAATTTATCGAGCAGTCACAACCGCATCTAATTCCATCACCTTCGTACCACGTTTTAATACTATTTTTATAGTATCGTCAGCATTCAGTTTTCGTAAATATTGGGAAAAGCCTCGGAGATCGTTTATCGTGCTTTCATTGATTTTAACGATAATATCACCCTTGATAATACCGGCTTTCTCTGCCGCAGATCCTTTTACAACATCTGTGACTTTTACACCGGCTCCCTGATAAGCAAAATCAGGCACTGTCCCTAGACTGACTCGACGTCCGCTTTGAGATTCCCGGTTAACTCGAGATTGTACGTCCTGCTTATTCTTTTTTGATGCACCGCGTAATTGATTCGTCAAAGGCTCTTCTCTTGCGGCAAGGTAATCAACCGTTTCTTTTAGTACTGCTGCAACTTTAACCAAGCCGGGAGCATCTATTTTATCAGCAGTATCAGAAGGGTTATGAAAATCGACATTAGCACCTGAGAAAAAGTGCACTGCCGGCACATTGACATCAGTGAAACTTTCTTCATCACTCGCGCCTATCTTGTTTGCAACCGACTTCACATTAACCCCAGTTACAAAACCAGCACCGCGAAATATATGCACCCACTCACTCGCTGAATCAGTGCTAAATATCGTTAGTGGATTATTCCCTAAGCGACCTACCGTATCCAGATTAACTGCACCCATTATTTTTTTCACAGGATACTTCCCTGCATTTTTCACATAAAATTTCGAGCCAAGTCGATTCGCCTCTTCGCCAGTAAAAGCGATAAAGATCACTGTTCGTTCAGGGTTTCCTTTTTTCGCCATCAACTGTGCAAGCTCAATCATTATCGACACACCGCTTGCGTTATCATCAGCGCCGTAATGAATTCGTCCTAAATTCTCTTTTCTGGCATTAATTTCACCCATTCCAAGATGATCGTAATGTGCAGATACGATAACACTCTCTCCTGAATACTTTGGGTTCGAGCCAGGTAGAATTCCAATTACATTTTTTAACGATACCTTTTTTCCAATACCTGAAATCGACTGTGACCAGTGCTGATAATACCCCTCTTTTACATCGAACGAATCAAGACCAATCTTTTTAAATTCCGCTGCAATATATTCAGCCGCTTTATCCAACCCCTTCGTACCCAGCCCACGTCCCTGCATATCTTTATTTGCCAAAATATTAATACGTTCCATCATTCTTCGCTCTGAAAAGACAGGTGGCAGACTTATCAACGGTTCACGTTTCTGCAACGGCAAAGCTACCCCATCTTTCGACAAATGCGCGGATAGCGGCGAGTTAACAATCGGCCATTGGCCTTTTACAATATTTGTTGGATCATCACCTTCAAAGCCAAGATAACTGTATTTGCCATAATGAGGCAATTTGCGACCGAGTCCCGACACGGCGCTTACTTTATCAGCCGATATAAATGAAAATGCGTATTTTGGTGAAGCCGGATTCCGACTAACTAACACAATCGAGTTATTGCCTATATTTAATTTATTATTCTGAATGGATATATTATTTTTGTTTTCAACAAAAGGATAACTGGCTAACGTCTTAATAAAACTTTGTTTAAACTTATTGTTTGCACCAAGCAGCCATATTGCTTTCGACTCAGGTAGCTTTGTCATTCCAGCATCATAAACAATGGAAATTGTCTGCTCCTGAGACGACTGCCATGACTTTGCCAGCTGCACATAAGCCTTCGTCATTTCCGGGGACTCATTTGAAGAAATAATAATCACAGAATCCGATGCACCAAACCCCTGTGAAAGTGATGGTGGCGTTTCATTTAAATGCAGCCGTCGAAATAAATCGAATTCAGGATCAACCTCTATCGCTACCGGCTCCTCATCAAATTCTAAATTAACCGACAACGTTCTACCTTGCATCGTTACCACTTTTCTTTGTGCGAGCGTTTTTCCTTTAAGTGATATAGCAAACGGAACATCCAAGTCATAAACCTCGCCCGCCTGCTTCTGAATCAAATTAGCTGATAGCAAGTATTTTCCATTTTTGTTTTTTGTTACCGCCGCGTTTTCAAGCTTTAAATCTGGTGCACCGGTACGTTTAACCCAGGCATCAAAGAACGATTTTAGATTTATCCCAGAAACTTGAGAAAATGTGGTTTCAATATCAGAGAAGCTCGCTACCTTATAACGATAATTCATATAGAACTGTCGCAAGCCTTTCGTAAAAACCTCATCACCTAGGTTTTGTCGCAACATGTGAAACAACATCAATGTCTTTCCATAACCAACAGCTTCTGTTACCGCATTGTGGCGTGATACAAATTCCTTTAAAGGAAAGTCACCGCCGCCTTGGGTGAAGTTTGTGTATTTCTGCAACACAGCTCGGCGATGCAGCCCACCCTGTCCTTTTTGCTCTTTGATTAAGTGATCAGCAAGATATGAAGTTAAGCCTTCTGCCCAGTTACCTTCGTCATAATTGACGTAAACACTATTACCCCACCAGTTATGCAATAACTCATGTGGATATGAAGTGTGCAAAATAAAGGGGAAACGAATAATTTGCGGCCCAAGTAAAGTAAATGAGGGCATACCAAAACCTGTTTCCCAAAAATTTTCCACCAGTGCGAACTTTGTATATGGATATGGCCCCAAGAGTTCGCGGTACATTTCGAGGTATTGGGCTGTAGCATCAAGATATTTTTGTGCTAAAGCATCATCGGCTTCACGCAAAAATGCCATGGCATCAACACTTCCCGCCGCCTGGCTATATTCGTGAAACTTTGCAGCAATAAGATAAATATCATCTTGGCTCTTTGTTTCTTCCCACGTATCCAGATGATAGGTTTTTTCATCCTCAACATAAATTCGCTTGCCCTGACTCACCGATTTCCAACCGGCAGGGAGACGTACACTTAACCGGAAACTAACCAGTTGATTTGAAAAACGGGGGTACCATAAACTTTCACCGGCAAGATAAACGCCTTCTGGTAATATCAAACCCGGAGACGCACTAATACTTCTCTCGTATTCTTCCCCACCACTATTAACAGCGTGATTTATATTCAGTGAGTACTCAAGCGTGAAACGTTTTGCGCCATTAGGGATATGTAATCGATAAGCTACAACCGGCACATTCTGCGAGGTTTTATTTTCCTTAATATCAGGGAATATCTGCTTTAGTCTTTTGCTGGGCAATTTTTCGAGACGGAAACCTTTTCCCATTACAATAGGGGTATCACCGTCGTGCAATAAAAAAGTGAGTGAATCTTTTACAGGGGAATTTGCCAGATCTAATGTTATGACATCAACAACTTTAATGCTGTGTTCTTCAGGGGTGATTTGAGCCAGTATTTCATGATGAATAACACCCTGTGCCAGCACATATTGACTAGACAGCATGACAAATAAAACAATCGCTTGAATAAATTTTGACATCAAACTTCCTTTACACTTAAATCCATATTTGTAAAATAATAGAAAATAGACCAACAACTGACAGAAACTATAACATAGGCCGGAACGGGTTTTGCGAAACAATTCAGACAACAGGTTGTCGAACTAAATTACCAATCTAGGCTGGCGGGCAAGAAATATAATTATGGATTTTCTATGATCGAATACATCACACTTACCATAGTCACAAGCTTTTCAATGGGTCTAGTATATTTCACCTATCGCTCACTTGGTAAAAAGAAACTTACTACGGCGGGTATCGGAATATTACTCAGCATTCCGACAATTGCATTTACAACATTGCTTGCGAGCACCATTATTGATGACAGCACGATTAAGCGCCTAACCAAAGAACACACCATAGCAACGATTGAATTCAGAAACATAGGCAATCATCATTACCGCGCAAGTTTTACCGAGCCTCACCAACTCCCTGTCGAATTTGAGATTTACGGTGACCAATGGCAAATAGATGCAAGAGTAATGAAATGGAACGGAGTTGGGGCAAAATTGGGGTTGAAGCCAGTTTATCAATTCGAGCGCTTAACCGGTCGGTATCAAGATGTTAAACAAGAAGAAAATGAGAGGCGCTCGGTATATGCGCTTTCTGAAGAAATTTCGTTGAATTCTATGTGGGATTATTTAAATAAATACCAGACATACATTCCCTGGCTGGACACACAGTACGGTAGCGCGACCTATATGCCGATGAAAAACGGTGCCGTTTTTACAATAAACCTTTCACAGAATGGTTTACTTGCGCGCCCACGAAACTTTGTAGCGAGCCAGTCAATAAAACAATGGCTTTAAATCTATATTCCTAAAAATTCCACCTATGTCAACGCAGTAACAAAGGTGGATTATCGATGTAGCTAATGCAGTTAATAATAGCGATTAGTCGTGAGCAACCAGCTCACGCTTTTGGCTATCTCTTTCACGATGCTCTGGTAAAGCAATATTCAATTCCAGAACCTCACAATTCTCATCTCTTTCCAGATTAACTTGAATTGCACCCAAATCTACCGAAACATATTTACTCACCACTTCCAGAATTTCTTTCTTCAATGCTGGCAAATAATCAGGCTCTTCCCGGCCTGAATGTTCACGCGCTAAAATAATTTGCAGCCTTTCCTTTGCCACAGATGCCGATGGTTTTCGTGTACCCCTGAAATAATCGAGTAGTGACATTTTAGTTTCCAAAAATTCGTGAAAGAAGGCCTTTCTTTTCTACATTCAAAAAACGTAAAGGCAAGTTAACACCCATAAACCGATCAACAACATCAGCATAGGCCTGCCCGCTATTACTATCAATATCATGGATCACCGGAACACCGGAATTTGATGCGCTAAGCACGCTTTCTGATTCAGGAATCACGCCGATAAGTGGAATTCCTAACAAATCTTTTACATCATCTATAGATAGCATTTCACCTAATTCTACGCGTTTTGGAGAATAACGAGTAATTACAAGATGCTCCTTGATTGGCTCGTCACCATTCAATGCACGTTTTGACTTAGCAGCGAGTATTCCAAGAATCCGATCAGAATCTCGAACAGACGACACTTCAGGATTTGTTACAATCAACGCCTCATCAGCAAAATAAAGTGCCATTAACGCACCTTTTTCAATACCGGCAGGTGAATCACACACGATATAATCAAAATCTTTTTTCAATTCATTTAGAATTCGCTCAACACCTTCCTCGGTTAACGCATCTTTGTCACGCGTTTGCGAAGCAGGTAAAACAAATAGATTGTCACAATGCTTATCTTTAATCAGTGCCTGTTTTAATGTTGATTCATTATTTAACACATTAACAAAATCATAAACTACGCGCCGCTCACACCCCATTATCAAATCGAGATTACGTAATCCAACGTCAAAATCGATTACTACGGTTTTATTGCCTTTCATAGCAAGACCAGTTGCAAAACTTGCACTGGTAGTCGTTTTACCCACTCCCCCTTTACCAGAGGTGACAACAATTACTTTAGCCAAAACCGACTCCTTTACTTAGGTTACTGCCACTAAATAGATAATACTTACAACGGTGCCACAACTAAGTGATCACCATCAAGATATGCTTGTACTGATTTAGCTCTTATATCCGATGGTATCTGATCTTCGAATACACGAAAATTTCCTGCAACAGCTATAAGCTCTGCCTCCATGGACTGGCAAAATATTCGTGCTTTGGTATCACCCATTACACCTGCCAGTGCACGGCCTTTCATTGGGGCATAAACATGAATGTTGCCATCGGCAACAATTTCTGCGCCCGGATTAACCGGTGCCATAACAATTAAGTCTCCGCCTTTGGCGTATATTTGCTGCCCCGACCGAACCGGCTGAGTCACAATTTTCGTCGCAGAAGATAAGCCTTTGTTATTTTTCTTCTCTTCAACTACTTTATCTGTTCTATGTTCTGCTTTTGGCTTTTCTACAGATTCACTACTCTCTTGCACCAAAATATTTTGAAGAGGCCCGCCTTTCAACACAGCAAGGCCGGCACTAACAGCCAACGCATTTTGCTGAGCTGAGCCATTTCTTACACCGACTGAAACAAGATCTTGCCGAGCAAGTAGCTTTAAAAGCGCACTAAAATCAAGATTCTGACCTGACAATTTTTCCAGATCAATCACCACTGGCGCATGTTTAAAAAACTTCAGCGCCGCAGAAAGTCGCTCTGTCAGTTCCGACTCAATCGCGTCAATAGAACCCGAGCAAATTTGCAAAACAGGCAATGTAAAAACGGACCCTTTCAAATCAACCGCTGCTTCAAGCTTTACAGAATCATCAACTTCAGTTTGCAAATGACATCTCCAATATGTGTAATAACGGCGATTATATCAGTTAATAGACACTTTGATATCAGTGTTTGTGCTTACCTCTTTTAAGCAAGCCCATGTCGTAGCTGATGCGTTGTTGATCAGTTAATTCGTTTCGCATTTCAGCAATATGATCAAATCGACTTCGCATAATACCTTTTTTAACGGCGAGTATTTCATCAATCTTTCCGTATATAGCTGATTTATTGCTCGACTTATTTGCGGCTAAAACATTTAACTCGGCTTTTAACATTTTGATTTTTGCGCGCTGAACAGCTTCAAACTGCCCTACAACGAGATGCATTTTATCGAAGCTTGTTTTTTGAGCGCTTGTTAGTGTTTTTGCCCAATGCGGGCTAAACGTACCGCCTTTTTTATGCTTATTTTTTTTATTCGGCATCTGAGCGTTGTGATGCCCACCTTGCATTGCACCTGCATGTGATTTATCACCGTGGTCTGATTGTGGTGCTGCGAAACTGATCGATGTGACACCGAAACTCAAAATCACACTTATAAAGTAAATGTTAAAAATACCGCTTTTTTTCATTGTATTCATTTCTCTCTCCTGACGATTAAACTATGAACCTGCCCGAGAATAGAAAACCAACTCTAAAATAAATTTCCTAGATCCAGCTTCCAACCTCATACAAGTTCCTGCGAATATAAATAAGATAGTCTAATTTAGGTTTATAACCAATGCTTATATCCGCTAAACAGTAGATGAGTTAATGTAAATAAATGTTTCGTTTTATCCGCCAATTATTTCACTAAATTTAACGAAATTTATTTCTACTAAATCAGTCGTTTCAATCATGTCATCGAGGGACTGGAAATCCTTACCAGAAACACTTACAAGAAAACTCTTATTCGAAAATGCCTCAATTGCAGTCTCATATTGCGCATTCCAGTCAATATCGCGGTGGGTTTTTAATCGATATCCTTTTGCGGTGATTTCTGCGTCCTGCGGCTGAACTAAAGCATAAAAACACAGTGGTCGCTGCATATTAAAACGCGCCACCTCAGATTCTATGCGTAATTTGATTAACTCACGGACCGTCAAACTATCGACATTATTAGGTATACGAAAACTGTGGTAGCAATCACCACGGACGTCTTCGTCATTAATTTTAATCATTTCTTTCATATATCGAGTTAAGCCAAAAATAGGATTTGGTTTAGAAATGCAATCTTAACGCCGTATTCGCTACTAAACGACAATTATCCTCCGATTCCATAATTCGAATATATTTTCCTTCCCAGTAAACTGGATGCTCGTTCGCTTAAAGAGTGGAAGTCTTCCACTAACGCCGAATCCATAGCACACGAAATAGAAGAAAAGGACATTCCATGTCAGATAGATATAACCGTTAATCACAAAACAAAGATGACTCGTCATTTGAAGCACGAATGTTTGGGGCGTTAGGCTTGAGGGATTTAAAATATGATTATGCATTTACCGATGATTTTGATTTGGCCAAATGCAAGTGCAGCAATCGGGGAAAATATAGATATGTTTTTTGCATCAGAAGGTTAAGCGCAAACCCTGATCATTACTCTGCATCAAAAACAGCTGTTCTTGAAGTGAGCTGACATGATCCTCCCAATAACGAGGCGAATCAAACCACGGAAAGTTTTGGGGAAAAGCCGGGTCGTTCCAACGTTTAGCTAACCACGCAGCATAATTCATTAAACGAAGCGTTCTTAGTGCTTCAATCATATTCAGCTCTGACACATCAAATTCAAAAAACTCATTGTAGCCTTCAATGATAGATTGCAACTGGACTTCCTGCTCATGTTTTTCACCGGAAAGCAGCATCCAGATATCCTGAATAGCTGGCCCACTAACACAATCATCCAAATCAACAATACAAAAAGTGCCGTCATTTACTAATACATTACCCATATGAAAATCACCGTGAATACGACGATAAATAGGCAAGGTATATTCGTCAAAAGAGGCATCAACTAACTGCAATAATTGCTCGGTAATATTGGCGTAGCTTTCTCTTGAGTAGCTAGGCAAAAAATCACTGTTAAGGACAAATGCACGTGCATCGTGACCCAAAATTTTATTACTTAGTTTTTGCCTATGCTGAAACTTGCCTCTCGATCCGACCGAGTGAATTCTTGCCAATAAACGGCCTAATTGAGCAAGTGACTGAGGTTGATCCAACTCTGGTGCGCGACCAGATTTACGCTCAAATATTGCCAGACGAAACTCTTCGACCTTATGCAGGGTATTACCATTAATATTTAACGGCAGTGCGATTGGCACATCATATTCTGCGAGTTCATAAGAGAAATCATGTTCTTCCTGAATAGCTTCATTTGACCAACGGCCAGGACGATAAAATTTAACGACGACCGGTGGCGCGTCTTCCACGCCTAATTGATAAACACGGTTTTCATAAGAGTTTAGTGCCAGAAATTGGCCATTCACCGGATACCCCAAACTCTCCACAACATCCAACACTTTATCTGGCGTTAGGTTTTGGTATGGTTGTTCGGCACCTGTTATTTCAGATTCAATCATGTTTTTACTTTACCTGGAAATCATCAAACGATTTTATTGGACATGATTCAGAAATAACTGAATCCACTGTCGCTGCAGGGGGGCCTTGTTGCAACCATTCTTCCAGCAACATCAGGTTTTTGTCCTCTCCACATGCAACTAACTCCACACTGCCATCACTCTTAT
>JAOTSL010000269.1 GCA_029864945.1 Gammaproteobacteria bacterium | reverse complement strand
AGATATCCTGAAGTCTACGATGCAAACAGTGCATGGAATTTTTGAGCAAATTTTCTCTGCACCTCAATTGCAGGCCTTTGGAAAAGAAGGCGATTCAAAGGCCCGCTTAATAGAGCAAATATGGATGCGTGTCGCGGATGAAGAGGATTCACTTGAAGCACTAGATGAACTCGGATATGAGCCTGCAAATAAAGCGTTAAAATTAATAACTGGCTTTCGCGAAAGCACCATTTACAAAAGTACTAGTCTGCAGGGGCGGCAGCGGATAGATAAGCTGATGCCGCTGATTATTACCAGTGTTGCACAAAGTGGTTCACCGAATACTTGTTTGTTACGCTTGATAACGTTATTGGAAGCTATTGCTCGTCGGTCAGCTTATATTGCTCTTTTATCGGAACATCCAATGGGGTTATCACAGCTTGTGCAGTTAGTTGATAAGAGTGAATGGGTGAGCAATATTCTTACTCGGTCACCTATTTTGCTGGATGAATTACTCGATCCTCGTCATCTTTATGAAACAATCAAAAAAGAAGACCTGGAGCAGGAATTAAAAACCCAGCTACGTCTTGAAGGCGATGATGTAGAGCAACAAATGCGATGCCTGGCGGAATTTAAACAAAGCAATGTGTTCAGGGTGGCGGCATCGGAGCTAAATGGTGCGTTGCCGGTGATCAAAATCAGTGATCATTTGACTTACATTGCCGAAGTTGTGGTTGCTGCTGTTGAAACAATTTCACTTAAATATGTAGAGCAGCGATACGGAGTTCCACATTACGTTAAGAACAATTTAAATAAGGAGGCTAACTTTTGCGTAATAGCTTATGGGAAACTGGGTAGCTTAGAACTGGGTTTTAGCTCGGATCTTGATCTTGTTTTTTTACACGATAGCCAGGGCGATGAGCAGGTGACGTCCGGCGAAAAATCAGTGGATAACGGATTATTTTTTGCGCGTGCCGCTCAGCGAATTATGCATTTTCTCAATACCCATACTCAAAACGGATCCTTATACGAGGTTGATACGCGCCTTCGTCCCAGTGGTAGAGCAGGTATTTTGGTGAGTAATTTACAGAGTTTTGCCACATACCAACATAACAAGGCATGGACCTGGGAGCATCAGGCGCTCATTCGAGCGCGTGCCGTAACTGGGAGTGATGACATTGTTAGCGCATTTAAGCAAATCCGTTATGATGTGCTAACAAAGTCACGTGATATTGATGTATTGCGAACGGAGGTGCTGGAAATGCGCAGAAAAATCCGTAAAGAGTTGTACAATAAAAGAGCTGGCTTGTTCAACCTCAAACAAAGTGTTGGCGGAATTACAGATATTGAGTTTATTATTCAATTTTTGACGCTTGCCTGGGCAAATAAACACCCGAATTTGATAGAGTTCACGGATAATTTAAGAATTATAGAAAGCCTTGTGAAAAATGCGATTCTTTCTGAGGAAGATGCTAAAATTCTTTCCGCAGCGTATTTAGCCTATCGAGAAAAGGCACATATAAACACATTAAAAGGTAGGCCTTTAGATATAGAGCTGAGCGAGAACTATAGGGTTCATCAGCAAAATGTAGAAAAAGTCTGGCAAGAATTGATGGAGCAGGATTGATAATGAGCAGTAATAACGCAGATATTGCTGAGATTCCAGCAAATGCAGAAAACAAATACACCGTTTCAAAAAATGATTTACCTCTGCATTGCCCAATGGATGGTATGTCGTTATGGGACTCCCACCCGCGTGTTTTTTTACCTATAGAAAAAACCGGCCATGCAAAATGCCCGTACTGTGGTGCTGATTATGAATTGGCAGGCAAGTAAAGTTGGCAAGTAAGTAAAGATAACAGATTAATGAATATTGGTTTTGATGCAAAACGGGCATTTCATAATTTTCGCGGTTTAGGGAATTATAGCCGAAATCTGATTCAAGGATTAATTGAAGGCTATCCTGATCATCGTTATTTTGCATTTACGCCAGAATTTAAGGATCCGCGGGTAACAGCCTGGCGGGAAAAAATACCGGACTTGGACGTAGTTCGACCAGAAGGCTTTATTTCAAAGAAAATTCCAGCACTCTGGCGCAGTCAATTAGTGATCAAGGATCTGATGGCAGACAATATTGATTTATACCATGGTTTGCACCACGAGTTGCCTACGGGTCTTCGCCAGGCGGGTATTAAGTCCGTTGTCACTGTGCATGATGTTTTATTTTTACGGTTCCCCCAATTCCATAGCAAAATAAATCGAATGATTTACACGCGAAAATTAAAATCCAGTTGTAATAATGCAGATGTCGTCATTGCTATTAGTGAGCAAACAAAACAGGACCTCATCGATTTTTTACAAGTGCCCGAAGAAAAAATCCAGGTGGTTTATCAAAGTTGCGAGCCACTGTTTTTTAATGAAATCACGTCAGAACAGGAAGCAACAACCAGACAGAAATATAAATTGCCAGACCAATATTTGTTGTATGTTGGCGCGCTAACGCCAAGCAAAAATCTGGAAAATTTATTGCGGGCTTATTACAAGCTACAGGCCAACGAGCCTGAGGTGCATTTGGTGATAGCAGGTATGGGCGGGCTTGAAAAAGCCTTAAAGCAGCAAAGCGCAGATTGGAATATCTCAGAAAAAGTACACTTCCCCGGATTTATCGATAATACGGACTTACCCGCATTGTTTAAAGCGGCAACTATTTTTGTTTACCCATCGTTGTTCGAAGGTTTTGGTATTCCTATCATTGAGGCTTTAGCAAGTGGCACACCTGTAATAACGTCAACCGACTCCTGCTTTGCGGAAGCCGGCGGGCCAGGGTCGAAATATGTAAACCCTCAAAGTGTCGATCAACTTTCTAGTGAAATAAAAACAGTACTTGCCAGTCGAGAATTGCGTACAGAAATGATTGAGCAGGGTAAGGCGCATGTGCAACAGTTTCATCCTTCGAATACGACGAGAAACATGATGTCACTTTATCAGGATCTCGGTCGAACATAATGAAAATCGCACTAATCCATATTAAACATGCGGGAGATGGCGGTATTGA
>JAOTSL010000109.1 GCA_029864945.1 Gammaproteobacteria bacterium | reverse complement strand
TTACAAATAAAGTCATTTATCATTTTTTGCCTCTGTTCGTATAGCTTCAATGCGGTGGCCGAAAGTGAATTTGACGCATGGAAACGAGGCACACTTAACGAGTTTTCTGAATATAAATCTAAACAGGACAAAGAATTTGCCGATTTTCTGAAAATGAATTGGATTGAGTTAAATGCGTTCAAAGGAAAACCGCTATACGAAGAAGAAAAAATAGTTGAACCACCTGTGGCTCCACCAGTAACACCAGCAAAAGACTTGTCAGACAAAAAGAAAGCCAGTCTCGAAAAACCAGTAATCGTCAAGATACCAGAAAAAAAGACCCCGCCTAAAAAACAAGTTTCAAAACCAGAACCCGTACTTACTCCAGTTAAAGGACGTTCAATTAACATAAACTTTTTTGGCAACATGTTAGCCTTACCTTACGACAAGGCCATGCAAAAAAGAATACGGGGGAAAATCAATAAAGAGACCATTAGCGGCCAGTGGTCTAAATTAGCAAAGTCAGACTACGAACCTCTTATAGCGCAGCTTCACACCTATCAAAAACAGCTTAAACTAAATGACTGGGCATATGCCTTACTTGTTAACTACACCGCAAAAGAATTGTATCCAAATCAAAAAAATGAACAGGTCCTTTTCTCGTGGTTTGCGCTTGTAAAATCGGGATACAAATCTCGCCTGGCATATAAAGGCAGAAGCATTTTTCTTTTGCTTGCAACCAAACAACAAATATACGCTGCACAGTCGCTCAAATATAAAGGTACAAAGTATTATATATTAGGCTTCGATGGCAACAAACAAGCAAAATTAGCTGAAATTTACACTTATGATGGCGATTACCCAGACAGCAAACAACTTTTCGATATGAGCCTTCAACAAGCTATCGTTACCGGAAAAAATGAAACCAAACGTAATCTGGAATTTTCATTTTCACAAAAAAAATATATGCTCAAAACAGTAAGCAACAAGCACATGGTTGACTTTATGAGCACCTACCCACAAGTGCACTGGAATACCTATTTCAACTCAAACCCAGACACACTTCCACGACAACAAGTGGCCGACCAACTTAGACCAAATCTTGTGGGCCTTTCTGAACAGGAGGCTGTTAACTTCCTTTTGCGCTTTGTTCAAACATCGTTAACGTATGCCACTGACGACAAACAATTTGGTTATGAAAAACCGCTGTTCCCGGAGGAGTCTTTATTTTATCCCGCGTCGGACTGCGAAGACAGAGCTTTTTTGTTTGCCTGGCTAGTGCAAGATTTACTCGGACTGGATGTGGTTGGATTGCTCTATCCCGGACACATGGCAACCGCAGTAAGACTAAACATGAAAGTGAATGGCGACACCTTCGTTTATAAAGGAAAAAATTATTTAGTGGCAGACCCAACCTATATTAACGCCAACATTGGCAACGCCATGCCCAACTTCAAAAAATCAAAACCTGAGTTTATAGAGATAAATAAAATCTAAACAATAGAAGAATGAGAGCAGGCGTAAATACGCTATTATATAGCCTGTTCTTTTTTCCTTTGACCTGCTGTGACTCCCACTTTTTTCAAGCTAGTATTAGTAAAAACAACCCATCAATACCACAATCAAATATGACTCCCAGAAGAATCCTTTTGAAAAGTATTTGTGATTATTATAATTCTATTCACAATCATCAACTTGAACGATTAACTCTCTTTTAGGCATACAAATACACTACCATTACTCTGGTTTATTCACAAAACAGAGTAATTAGAACTAAACAATCAGCAAAAAAATGCCGCTAACAAGAAGATATTGAGACGCCGACCAAAGCGCAGCAGCAAACACATGAACAACCTAACAGTTTTAATGTTAAGTCAAAGACATACGATTTCATTCTAGTTAACATAGATAAATATCATCTTAGTCGTTTAACTAGGCTTGCTTTTACCGGTACTTTTAGCCGTATCGTTAACCGCTCATTGTATTAACAATACATTTACGGAAAAAATATACAAACGAATCAATGATATTATGAAAATTGAAAATCTAGCCTTAATCCTAACACCTGTCACTCTCATATTTGCGCTCTCATTTATCGACATAAAAGAGGACACAGAATCAACGAGCGCTAACGACACGATTAGCAATCCTGCAAACAATCCCGGCGATACTGAACAAATAGCCAAGTCCGACGAAAGCAGTTCGAGCGAGTCCACCGAAGTGGACGCCATGATTGAAACCTATAAGGAAATCCAGCAGCAGGAAGAGGCAGCATTTCAGGAAAAAATCTCTGAAAAATGGGGGGAATATAAGTCTTCCAGCGCAAAAGAGTGGCTAAGCTATTCTGGCAATGCAAATATTCGAAAAACAGTAAATTATGAAACCGGCGAAGTCAGTGTCGAATTGTTATTGCCTGAGTCTGCCACTGTTGAAAATAAAGTTAAAAATCTACTAGAAAAAGAGACACACCGACTGCTAAACATAACAGAGGCGGAGGCATTTCTCTCTGATGAAATTTCACAAAAAATTGAAGGTAGACTCCCAGCAAACAACGACATTATTAAACGGGGAAACCCTGACTCAAGCCCTTTATTTAATGTAGACAAAATGCCAGCTCTGGAGTTTAATTATTCAGGCTTCATCAAAGCTTCTAGCAATGCGCGAACATCAGTCACCACACGAATGAAAAAATCAAAAATAAAAGGAAAGGTAATTGCGCAGTCAAAACTAAAACTTGATAAAAGCGTTTTACAAAAAACCGAACAATACGCAAAAACACTCACTCTTATGGCGAAAAACCAAAGTATTTCACCTGCTCTGGTATACGCTATTATTGAGTCCGAAAGTAATTTCAACCCAATGGCAAAATCTCATATTCCAGCTTATGGCTTAATGCAAATTGTGCCAGAAAGTGCGGGAAAAGATGCCACAACACACATATGGGGAAAAGCAAAAGTTCTCGCCCCTTCTTATCTTTACAGCTCAATTAACAATATCCATATTGGCGTCGCTTATCTCCATGTGCTGTACTATAAATACCTTGGAGGAGTTAAAAATCCTCAAAGTCGGGTTTATTGCGCTATCGCCGCGTACAATACCGGTGCCAGCAATGTTGCCAGAGCCTTCATTCGACAAAAGAATTTTAATAGAGCAACCAAACGTATAAACAAAATGTCGTCCAACCAGGTGTACAATACTTTGGTCAAACGCCTGCCTTATAGGGAAACGCGAAAATACGTAAAAAAAGTAAAAAAAGCAATGGATCATTACTGGGTATTGCAACAACAAAATGTAATCTAGTTTCTTATGGCATCAAATCACGTTCGAGATTATCAATATAAAATAACTGAAGTAATTTCCTCCGTAACGAATCTCTATCAAATCATCGCCTGACTCAAGCCCATTCAACCAAAACATTCTATGATGCATGTTGATCAGGGTGTATACTGAACAACGCAAATTTTTTACATAACAACTCACATAGCAACTCACATGAATAATCCTAGCACTAATCCTGTCGTCAAAGATCTCATACTGATTGGTGGTGGCCATAGTCACCTTTCGGTACTCAAATATTTTGCCATGAACCCCATACCCGGCTTACGACTGACATTGATTACCCGTGATTTACATACGCCTTATTCAGGCATGCTACCCGGTTATATTGCTGGTCACTATGAATATGATCAAGCACACATTGATTTACGACCTCTGGCTCAGTTTTCAAATGCCAGAATCTATCACACCGAAGTCAATTCAATCGACCTTGAAAAGCAACTCATAACATGCACCGGCAGGCCAGCCATACATTATGATTTTGTTTCAATAAATATTGGCTCAAAACCCGGCACACTTCATATTCCCGGCGCTGATGAGTTTACTATTCCGGTCAAACCTATCGATCGGTTTTTATCCAGATGGGACATTCTCATAGAGCAGGTTTTGTTATCCGTAAAACAGAATAAAACGTTTCATCTAGCAATTGTTGGTGGCGGTGCCGGTGGGATTGAAATGGCATTAGCCACACAGTACCGATTGCAGCATTTATTAACACAAAAAAATATCGACTCTCAGCATCTAATCATCGAGATTTATTGTGATGGCGACAACATACTCCCCACCCACAATTCACAAGTAAGAAAACGTTTTAACCGCATCCTTCAACAACGCGATATTAAAGTACACAACAATTCTTACATTAATAAAGTTGAACAAGACAGATTAACAAGTATTGATAAAACACAATATACAGCCCACGCAACCTTATGGGTTACCAATGCAAGTGCTCCCACCTGGCTGGCTGAGTCGGGACTGCAAGTTGATGAGCAAGGCTTTATCGCAGTGAATGACACACTGCAATCAACTTCACATAAAAATGTGTTTGCGGCAGGTGATATCGCATCAGTCGTAAACCACCCTCGCCCAAAGTCCGGCGTATTTGCAGTTCGCCAAGGGCCACCGCTCGCGCGAAACTTAGCTAGGGCAATAACAAACAAACCACTTAAACCCTTTAAGCCTCAGTTGAATTTTTTGGGTTTAATTAGCACCGGTGACAAATATGCAATTGCCTCACGCAGCAACTGGTCGCTAGAGGGCGCTTGGCTTTGGCGCGCTAAAGATTGGATAGATCGAAAGTTTATGGACAACTTTAACGAACTACCTGAAATGAAAATGGAAAGCACACCTGAGTATGATCAGGCAATGTTAGATAAAAAAACGTCCAGCGAAGTGTCTGCGATGGCCATGCGATGTGGTGGTTGCGGTGCAAAAGTTGGTAGCACCGTTTTATCTCGCGTCGTTAGTCGCCTAAATCCGGTCAGCCGTGATGATGTTGTGATTGGTTTAAACGAGCTTGAAGACGCTGCGATTACAGATGTGCCACCAGGAAAGCTCATCGTTCAAAGCGTTGATTATTTCCGTAGCTTTATAGATGACCCCTATATCTTCGGAAAAATTGCAGCCAATCACGCGCTAAGTGATATTTTTGCCATGGGAGCAGAACCGCAATCCGCAATGGCCATTGCAACCATACCTTACGGCATTGAAGATCAGGTAGAAGATCAGTTATTTCAAACCATGTCAGGCGCAATAGAAGTATTAAACGCCAGTAACACCGCGTTAGTTGGCGGGCATTCAAGTGAAGGTGCAGAACTATCATTTGGGCTTTCCGTAACCGGCCTGGTTGATCGAGATCACATCATGCGCAAAACTGGCCTGCTACAGGGCAATATTTTAATATTAACAAAAGCATTAGGCACCGGTACTTTATTTGCCGCCGACATGCGACAAAAAGCCAAGGGCCGCTGGATAGATGCCGCAATGCAAAGCATGCTGCTATCCAACCAAGCAGCCGGACTTTGCCTGTATCGTCATGGCGCAACAGCCTGCACCGATGTGACTGGCTTTGGGTTACTTGGCCACCTGGTTGAAATGATCCGATCATCAAAAAAGAGTGTAAACATTAATCTGGATTCACTGCCAATTATGGATGGAGCGTTAGAAGTGATGGCAGGCGGTATATTTAGCTCACTGCAAGAACAAAATATGAAGCTACAAACGGTAATTAAAAACCGTGATGATTTGCTCAAACATAAACATTTTCCGTTATTATTTGACCCACAAACTTCCGGGGGATTAATAGCCGCTATTCCGGCAATCAATGCCGATATGTGTTTGGCGGAACTGCATGAACTAGGCTACCGCGACAGTGTTATATTTGGCGAGGTCACGGGTGATAAACAAAGTGACGAAAGTATTACGCTGATATAAAAAATATTCTGCAGATGTTTTGTAGGTACAGACTTAATCACAAGCTCATCCACCTATTCTGGCTCAGGCTTAGTCGAGTGCAATAATTGCACAATGCCATGACTAGCACTCACCACATCAGTGAACTTTAACTTTATGAGACTCGAACTACCATCGCTTGTTCTTTGCCGTATCATCTCAACAA
The DNA here is from genome assembly GCA_029864945.1 of Gammaproteobacteria bacterium. Taxonomy (GTDB): domain Bacteria; phylum Pseudomonadota; class Gammaproteobacteria; order S012-40; family S012-40; genus CALZJE01. The sequence continues at coordinate 3,672 of JAOTSL010000109.1, read as the reverse complement.
CGACCTTAACGGCTTTAAACGAAGATACTATTTCTCCTTGCTGATAAGAATGTATTTTTAACACACCATATTGATACGGTCTGACAATATATGTAACGCGCGCTATACAGGATTCCATCGTAATTTCGGATAAATCCACTTTTGCCGTATTCTTACCAATCGTAAGCTCAGCAACCAAATGCGTGTCATTTTCTGCAAATGTCATCTAAATTCCTGTCTCCAGTCCCTCTCATCCATTCGAAAGCAAAACATGCCTCCAGAAACAGCAGAGCAAATCTCGTTCCGTATAATGAAAGTAGATGCTAAATCGTTATTAATCAGTTGGCTACGAGTCAAATATGCAACCCATTGTTTTTTGGCCATTTTTAAAACGGTCTAAAATCAACCTACAGGGTAAACCCGGGCTTTATAGGTACATGTCTCTTTTTATCAAAAATGCGGCTCAATAAATTCATTGGATTATTCACAAATTTTTCACAGCGTGAATATAAACTTGTTAAATAATCCAACTAATAAAACGCACATTGTGAAAGATAAAATACTCTCATTGTTTTCTCGTTTAACTACATCTCAGATTCGATGGATAGGCGTAACTGTTTTTTTTATTTGCATCATTTCCTTTTTCACCAGTCTAACTACAACAAGATATCATCATGAGGAAACGTTGTGCCTTGCACTAAATATTTACCATGAAGGCCGCGGAGAACCGAAGTTAGGCAAGTATGCCATTGCAACAGTCACGCTTAACCGAGTTGCATCAAGCAACTATCCGGATAGTGTTTGTAAGGTGGTTTACCAACGCAGTTATAATCAAAAACTAAAACGATATTTTGGTGGCTTTTCCTGGACCCAGGACAATATTGACGACATGCCAATGGAACAAATTGCTTGGACAGATGCATACAATATTGCCAAAGAAACTTATCAAGGCGAGCAACACGCAGAAGAATTGTCAGACGCGTTATTTTATCACGCAGATCACATTAAACCTTATTGGATAAAAAAGAAACCGCCGATAAAAACGATTGGAAAGCATGTTTTTTACAATTGATTTTGCAGGAAAGGGAAAGATCATTGAGCCATACTTATTAAAACATAATGCTTTAAAAATAGTAACGACTCAACGTATTCATCTTTTACCTCATATCTGCGTTGTTTTCGTACTCAATCGGTCACATATTTTTATATGCTCCCTCTCTCCGTGCGAAAACGCCTTGACCTGAGGCAAAATCTAAACACGCTAAGCAGTTACTAAAAATATAACTCAATGAAACTGGCTCTCTATTTCTGAGCCGCTATTTCTGAGCCACTATTTCCAAGCCGCTACTTCTAAGCCCCTATTCCTGAGCCCTTACTTCAGACTCAACTAATTGCCGTAGCTGCTTATCACCGAAATTAATCAACGGTTTGCCATTAACAAAAAAACCAGGGGTCTTTCTGACCTCAAGCTCTTGTGCATCCGCCAAGTCCTGTTGAATTCGTCGGGAAATTTCAACACTCTGCATATCGACTTTTAAGCGCTCTAAATCCAGGCCGAGCCCTTCAAGTTGCATCCATAATCTATCTGGTAACGCAGTATGGTTAACGATCCACGTATCTCGCCTATCGTAGGCCCGCTCCAGCGTTTGCCAAAAACGATTCTGCAAACGGGAAGCTTCTAATATGCTGACGATAACATCTGAACCGTTGTGTAGCGGTAAATAACGCAAAACCAGATTAACCTTGCCACGATTCTCTTTCATTAACTGTTTTACAAAAGGATGGAACGCGCTGCATGTGCCACACGCAGGATCAAAAAATTCAACAATCGTCACCTTCGCATCGGGCAGGCCCTTTCTTGGGGAATAATCACGCTCCAAATATTCAGCTTTTTCCAAAAAAGCGTTATTTATATCGCTATTTTTCTGGCTATTATAGACGGTAGCTGCGACAGAAAAAAGGACGACAAACAGAATCCCAGAGGCAATAACAATCGTATTTTTTTTCATGGATAACACCTTTTTCGGAAAATAAGCAAAAGAAGAACAATCACACTATAAGAGAAAATGGAGAGCATTGGAATGGTGATAAACCCCATGAGCTCCAGATTGATTTCAGCACAGGATAAATCTTCTCCACACGGTTGCATAGACTCAGGAATAAAGCCCGAGTACAAAAGATGGTGATAGATGGCAAACCCCAAACCAATAACAGCCAGCGGAAGCGTGTAACGTATTACAGAACGATCGGGTGAAAACATACCGACCAAAAATAGCACCGCTAACGGATAGATAAAAATACGTTGATACCAACAAAGCACACAGGGCTTTAGGCCCATAACCTCACTCATAAATAGGCTACCAAAAAGAGCCGCCATAGCAATCAGCCAGCAAATGAATATCAGTACCCATGCCTCCTGACCCGCTGTTTTTATTTTATCTTGTGACATGCAGTTAAACCTATATTCTGTTTATTATTTGAATAGTTACTTTTAATAATAACTAATTTCATTTAAAGCTTTTAATGAGACCCGTAAACTCGCTATTTAATTCACGTAGCGGGAAATTATATAAAAGGAGTTTTATATTCTCGGTGGGAACAGGTTTATCAATTACGTGTTACGACAGCCCGAAATTGAGCTTGAATATTTCCAGTAGACAAATCAAAAGTTTTTGCTGAATCTTAAAACAGACGAAGCGCCGAGCTGTGGCAGTCTATCGGTAAATTGATTACGATTCAATGTACCTCCCCTTATACCATTTACTTCAAGATATTCAGCCTTGGTTATTGTTAACAGCTGATTGACATAAATTATTTTTCAAACATTAGCGCTTAAAGTTAAACCACACTTTTACAAAGCTTTTATAAAATCATTATAAAATACACTTGTAAAATTTATTGTTGTTTACGTTTTAATTCCGTAGTAGTTTAGTGAGGTATTTTATACCAATCAATCCAGCAAAGAATATAAAAAATGACGATGTTGGCATTACCCAGTGGAAAAATAATCGATCTATCAACCGATAGAGCAAAATATCACGCGCTTCGTGAGCCAGGGATTATCCCCTCGTCGGCACATAGCGCACTTTATACCGTAGTTGATATTATTATTCGTCATAAGGGTGCCAAAGGTGCAGTTTGCCGCGGCTGGACAGAGTTTGATTATCATTATTCCGGCCACACACTCGCCAGTGTTCACAAGGCCAAAGACTGGGATGAAAGCGATAAAGCTGAATTGTTTAAATGGATCAGGCAACCCGATCAATGCCGAATAATAGAAACAGCCCGACGCAGACTCGCCGACAACCAAAACCAGTTATCTGTAAAACATCATTCCGCACCCCAACAACTCTTCAGCTTATTAGATAATCGTTTTTCAAACTTGCCGCAAAAACGCGCAACAGTACAGCAATGGCTGGCCACTCTGATTAATATGAAAAAAAGTGGCGTCCGCGAAGATGAAATTCAATGGTCAGGATTGCGCTATTACTTAAAAAATCTTAAGCCCGATACCGTTATTAGTAAACAGCAAATACTTGAAAACCTGAACTTTAACAATATTCGCATCGAACTGAACACAGAAAGAATATGGGGAAAAAACGGCGGACTCAACTTTAACGAAGTCGCACAACACATGCCTCATCAAGTCGTGTATCGCGCTGCGTTAAAACTTGATGAAAGCTGCAGATGTAT
>JAOTSL010000108.1 GCA_029864945.1 Gammaproteobacteria bacterium | reverse complement strand
AGCCAGTACCAGTACCAGTACCAGTACCAGTACCAGTACCAGTACCAGAACCCGTACTTGATTTATCTCTTGCCAAATATGAGTGCGTAGTTCTGAAAACAAGCAAAGGTGACATTGCGCTAGCACTGGATAGTGAGTTAGCTCCACTAAGTGTGAGTAATTTTTTAAATTATACAAATGCTCAATTTTATGATGGAACTATTTTTCACCGGGTTATTGATGATTTCATGATTCAGGGCGGAGGCTTCGACATTAATATAAAGGCAAAGGAAACATATTCACCGATTGGTAATGAAGCTGATAACGGCTTATCTAATCTAAGAGGCACTATTGCCATGGCGCGGACGTCTGATCCATATTCCGCAACAGCACAGTTTTTTATTAATGTAGTCGATAATACCTTTTTGGATTATACGGAAAAAACATCAGAAGGCTGGGGTTATGCCGTATTTGGAAAGGTAGTTAGTGGAATTGATACGGTTGATAGTATAAGAGTTGTTAGCACGGGCGCTGCTGCACCATTTTCAAAGGATGTTCCTATTGAAAATATCGTTATTAACACAGCGGAAACTATTGCGTGTAGTGCCGCTGTTTAATGTAACTCAAACGTAACTTATGTGGACTCCCCAGTTGTCAACAATAAAATCACACGAACAAAGAAATAAATGCGTACTTATGTACGAGCTCTAAATTGAGTAGCTAACTCTGGCTCTATGGTATTTACGCGAACGTGTTTTCAAATCTGCTCAACGAGCTCTAGGCTCTACGTTACAAACTGATTTAACACGCTGATTTTTATCTTCGTTTTTGCATCTTTATTGTCTAAACATCTTAAGCGGAGAGAAGCTCCGCCCTATATTGTGTCCCTTGTGTGAGCATCGCAAAAGCCGTTCTCACGGTTTTGTTTGCGAGCGCAACGGCGGCACACTTTTTACCCTTACGTTCAACTAAAGCCTGTATCCAGGCATCTTTTTTTGTGACAGCGGTTCTTTTGGTTGCTTGGGTCACCGCTGACATAGCACCCGTAATTAGCTGACTTCTCAGTAGGCTATTTTTAACATATTTACCGATTGACCCAAGTTTTACTTTTCCACCCGATGAAAACTGCATCGGTGTCAAACCAATGCAAGCTGAAGCATCTTTTCCTTTGGAAAAAATACCTAAATCAGCGCAACCTAAAGCGATATACAAATTAACAGCGTTGATTGTACCCACGCCTTCAAGCTTAAGTAATTTTTTACACTCTGAATGCTGTGCCACGACTTTTTCTAAACAGCTTTCATATGTTTTAATTGATTTCACCAGCAATACATATTGCTCATAAGCCGTATTCAACGAGGCTCTAAACTCAAAAGATAAACCATTTTCAGCATCTTCAATAAAGGGTTGAACTGCGCCTCTTAATCCGCCGTTTTTTGTCGATACTCGCACATTGAATTCTAACAAAAGTCCTTTTATTTGGTTACTTATTGCGGTTTGATGCTTAACGGCAAGTTCTCGTAAACGCATAATTGACTGTAATTGCTGCTGTTCAACATTCTTTCCTTTGATAAAATTGATATCAGGCAACTGTGCTGCTTGAATAATGGCCAAAGCATCGTTTTTATCTGTTTTTTGATTTTGTCTTATGCTGGAAACCAGCTTTGCCGAAATCAAACGAGCTTCATGACCTGCCTCAATCGCTTTCTGCTTCCAATAATTAGACGTTCCACAAGCTTCAAATACGATAACGACGGGTTTCATTTTAAATAACCATGTTAGAAATTCGTGATGTGTCATTTCCTTATTGGAACGCACTTTTTTGTTTGTATAGATACAAACTTGAATAACTTCTTTTGCTAAATCAACGCCAATCATAGTATTCTGCATTTAAGGACTCTTTATAATATTGTTGTGTGGTGCATTAATATTACCCCATACGTTAAGTGTGGGGGAGTCCAATTATCTACTCAGCGTATTCATCTTTCACCTCATATCTGCGTTGTTTTCGTACTCAATCGGTCACATATTTTTATATGCTCCCTCTCTCCGTGCGAAAACGCCTTGATCTGAGGTAAAATCTAAACACGCTAAGCAGTTACAAATTACCTAACTTAAATATTGAGCTTGAAACTAACAGTGTTAAGTCCGACAGTCTCCTAGGCACCCAATTTGTTTCGTGCCCGCCCCAAATTCTTTTAAAGGGTTGCTCCGCTTGTTTTGGAATATATATGACTTACCTCGGGTTCCGAATCAGCGACAGTAAAAAGCAAGTTGAAAGTGGTATCGTAGCCATTTTCTGACTCCATAAATAGATGGCCACCCTGTCTGTGTATTATGCTGTGTACTTCAGAAAGCCCTAAGCCATCGCCACTTCCAAATTCTTTTGTCGTAAAGAAGGGGTCAAATATTATATTTTTTGTTCCTGGCTTTATACCAGATCCATTATCTTTAATGCTAAGTTTCAAATAAGTACCTCGAAAATATTTGTGACACGATGAACAAGTGTTTTCGCTGTTATCAAATAGATCCAATGAAATATTGATACGTCCGTTGCTTCTATCCTTGAGTGCATCTATCGCATTGGCATAAAGGTTGGTAATTGCTTGAGATAGCGCCGTAGAGTCCATTACGATATTAGGCAAGTCTTCTTCTAGTTGTAAGCTGAGATCAACGTTCGATGGCAATGTTGATTTTAATGTTTTCACTATATCAATAACAGAACGTGTTACAGATATAGGTTCTGGTTTTCCTTTCCCTGTATCTATTTGTGAATGGCTAAAAACAAGCATCTTTTTTACAAAATCTCTCGCCTTTTTTCCTGCCGTGTCTATTTCATTGATATAGTTTTCGAGTTTTTCGGTTTGATCATGTTTGAGAGCGTGTTGTGATAAATCGGCGTATCCCAAGATACAAGCTAGCATGTTATTGAGTTCATGAGTGATTCTACCGGTAAGGTATCCTATTGACTCTAATTTTTGGGATTGCTGCATACGCTTTTCAAGCTTGAATTTTTCATTGATGTTGTATTTTTTTTCGGTAATATCAAGTACAAAACCATATAGTCGGAATGGGTCTCCATTATCATCATGCTCCAGTTTTGGATATACTCTCATATCACGTGTGCTGCCATCAGGAAGCTGTATTCTGTACTCGAAACTTTCAAATTCCATTTGTTCAAGTAAAATGTTTAATTTGTATTCAACAACGGTCCTGTCATCTGGGTGTACGAGACGTAAAAATGACTCAGTGCTTACGTCAATTTCATTCGGGCTAATCTCAAATAAATCAAAAATTTCCTCGGACCATTTTAGTTTTTGATCTTTAAAATGCCACTCCCAGCTGCCAATGCCTGCAATATTATGTGCGAGAGAAAGATCCATACGTGTTTTTTCTAACTCTCTTTCTAAGCCTCTTTCTCTTTCTTCTCCTTTTTCTTTGAGTATTGTTATATCAACACCGCTACAGCCTAATGCTACAATTTGACCACTATCGTTAATACAAGGAAATAGTGTCGATAGATAGGTATGTAAAACACCATCGTTGTGAAAATGGCTGATTTCTTTAGTTGTGCTCATCCCTGATTGAATGTTTTTCAAGTCCTGTTCAAAAGATGAGGATGAATAGCTAGGATTAGCCCCGTGTGAGAGGATTTCAGTAAAAGGTCTACCTATGTATTCACTCGTATGAGGGCTTTCTATCAGCTTATATTGCGGGTTAACGTAAATTATTTTTCCATCTAGATCTGTGAATACAACCAGATTAGGAGATGCGTCGTATAATTGTTTAAATGAAAGTGCTTTCATTATTTTATTTAACCCAAGGCCGGTGAGTTCTAAGAGAAGCCATCTTTGTTTTCATAGGCATCAAAAATTTCCTCGAGAAATTGAGTGGGTAAAGCCGCTAGCTCACTGGATTCTGCTGTTTCTGGTAAGTGGATTATAATTTGTGTGTTGCTATCATTCGTTTTGTATTTGATGCTCCCCCCATGATGATATACGACAAAAAAAGCAGTCATCAAGTCTGTTGTCATGTGGTGCTTGGTTGGTTGTTGAACACTCACTAAGAACTCGATATTCACACCATTATTTTTTTTCTGGTTCGGTTTTATGGTTTTTGTTAACGAGGTGTTGATTTCAATCGAGCCATTCTCTTGGCAGAGACTCCGAGAGTGTTGGAGCATGATTTCGAATAAACACTTGAGCTGGGGTTGATTGCCATAAATGACATCTAGTTTGTTCTCTAGTTTCGCTTCCAATTTGACTGAGGGGCTAAGTGTGGATGTTTCGGTTATTTTATCTCCCAGAAGCTCATTAATATTTATAGGATCGAGAAAGTTGTGTGAGCTATTTTCTGACCAAGTATTGAGGATGACGTTCTGTGCTCGGTCAATTCCTCGTTGGATCTCGTTTTGCATTGCTTGCCATGGGTCAAAATGCTTGATACCAGTGTTCGGTGACTCGATTTCGATGTGGGGGAATTGAGTTAGAAATGCATGGATGGCATTCATGCTATGTCTCAAATGGGGGAAACTACCCGCCATAATAATCATGTCGCGGGCTCTATTGGTTGAAGTTAAGCGTTGCCAAATACTGAGCTTTTCTTTAAGTAATAAGTTCCGTTCATGTTTAATCTCGTAGTAGCTTAATGCACTTATGAGTTCGCCACGTAAATTGCGTATATCCCAGGGTTTGGTGATGTAGCGAAATATTTCGCCACTATTAACCGCATCAATAGCACTTTCAAGGTTTGAATAAGCCGTTGTCAGTATACGGATAATCTCGGGATAAAACTCACGAGTATGTTTAAGTAATTCTACACCTGTTTTTTCGGGCATACGTTGATCCGTCACCAGAATGGCAATTTCACTGTGTTGTGTCGCCAAAATATCAATTGCTTGATCTACGCTGTTAGCGGTTATAATTTTAAATTCGGTCGTAAAAGCGCGATTAAAATATTTAAGGGCTTTGTCTTCATCATCGACAAATAGTATAGCGTTGCGATTAAAACTGTTGTCGCCAACCATCGAAGTTCCTTTTTAAGTTAGGGTTATAGCAATAGATTGTTAGTGTTTGTTGTCCTTGATCGTTGTCAGGCGAAGTTGCAGCTCTAGGAGGCTGTCTAATTCATGAAATTTGAGAATTAGAATACGATCATGGGTTAATGTTGGGTTTCCTGCTTGTTTTTAGATAATGTTGTGGTCTTTGGAAAACTTAGTGTGAATTCTGTATAAAAATTCTTCTGTGTATGGCAATGTATATCACCACCTAACTCCTTCATTATCTTTTTACAAAATGAAAGGCCGAGTCCTTTGTTATTTTCTTTGGTAGTGAAGTAATCGTCAAAAATGCGAGGTAATACATTAGCGGGTATACCTTTCCCTGTGTCTTTAAAATAGAGATAATGACATTGTTTTCCGGTTTCAAGTTGAATAAGAATTTCACCGGTATTATCTTCTGAGATGGCATAAATTGCATTATTAAGTAAGTTAAGTAATGCAAATTTAACTAAATCTTCAATGCCTGAAATAATAAAATCGAGATCAGGGTAAAAATATACTCGCTTTCTAAAATTTTTATCAAAAGGGTACTGACTGAGTGCGCCATTTATACAGTCCCTTATGGAAAACGGCGCGACATCCTCCGCTGAAATATATCCTCGTCGATAGTTGCTAAGTAGGCTGTCAATCATTGTTTTCGCAATTTGTACATTGGACTCAATGGCTACAGGTGTGTGAGACAACGTAGTTAGTTTTTTTTCAGCATTTTCAAGTGGTTTAGAATGCAGCGTTTTTTCACTTCCGTCAATTAATAGGGAAAGGTCTGACTGTAATTCACTGGCAAGGTTATCGATCTTGGCTAACGGAGACTTAAGTTCACTGACAAAATACGCAGCCAGGGTTGCTGAACTTCGTGCAGACTTGTCTGCGCGTGTACTTTCTAGTTTGTTTTGCATGTACAAATCCATTGCACTTCTAAGGTCAGTTAGAAGCGTTTCTATTTGCCAGGGTTTTGGAATATATCGGAAAATATACCCCTTATTAATCGCTTCTATGGTGTCTTTGTTATCAGAATAAGCAGTGGTCAGAAGGCGGACGATTTCTGGTTTTTGTTTTTTTGCCCATTCCAGTAATTCGATACCACTTTTTTCCGGCATTCGTTTATCAGTAATGAGTACACCAATATTTTCTGATGACCTGTTCAGTAGTTTTATTGCCTCGTCAGGACAAGAGGCGGTTAATACATTAAAATGCCTAGAATAAGCTTGTTTGAAATATTTTAGTGATTTTTCTTCATCATCGACAAAAAGAATACTATAACGGCTATGATTATGTAATTGGGCAATCATGTGTTGACCTTATTATTAATATTTAGGAACTACTTAAGTAGCAATATATCAACATACTTTTTGTTGAAATTCAATCCAAAGGAATACTTGGTGATACCTAATAGTATAACTTGTTCGGAGCGGTAGTTTTAATGTGGTAGTTTGACGACAGTATTTATCATGTACTCTTTGTTTTGACTAAACCTAGATCAAAACTGACGATGCTTCCTTCATTAGGGCTGCTTTTTATACTAAGTTCGCCGCCATGGTTTTTGATAATCGTTTGACAAATGCTTAAGCCTAAGCCCATTCCTGAGCCTACGTCTTGAGTTGTGAAAAATGGATCAAATATTTTAGATATAATATCAGGCGTTACTCCTATTCCATTATCTCTAACGTCGACGTGTAGCGTTGTTTTCTCTTTGTGGCATTTGATATTGATTACACCGTTGTCACTCCGTTGAGATTTTTGGATAGCGTTCGTTGCATTTGAGAGAAGATTAATCAGAACCTGGGTGATATGAGTTTCAGAGCCGATGACCCAGGCTTCTTCGCAACCAAATAGCGTGATGGTTATGTTATCGTGCTCCATCGTAGTAAAGCGTATTGCTTTATCAACTGCGGCTGTAAATGAAAATGGGGTGTGCTTTTCGTTATCTGACGGATGGGCAAATGCCCGTAAGTCACCCACAATGCTGCTAATGCGCTCCATGCCTTCTTTCATATCTTCGCAAATATCCAAGAGTTCTTCATCTTTTTGAATGATAGGGTCATTCAGTGCAATCTGTAAGGCTGTTAAGGTGTAATTCAATGGATTATTAATCTCGTGTAATAAACCTGCAGAAAGATTGCCGAGCGCATTTATCTTTTCACTTTGGATTAGTTGAGACTGGGTACTGTTTAGTTCATCCAACGTCTTCTGAAGTTCAATATGTCGGTGCTTTAGATCGCGTTGCAATTGAGTTGTTTGATATAAGTTATTAAGTCTTGTTTTAACTTCTAGGCTACTAAAAGGCTTGGTTAGAAAATCATCAGCGCCGCGCTTCAAGGCTTCGATTTTAGCCGACTCATCGGCGCGGGCGGTCAGTAATATGATTTTAGTGTGTTGCTTTGTATTTTGTTTGATAATTCTGCAAACTTCGAGACCATCGATTTCAGGAAGCATTAGGTCAAGTAATATTAAGTCAGGTTGGTGTTGAGTAAATAAATCCAGCCCTTGTTTACCCGTTGAGGCGCAGAGCAGTTGATAGTCCTCTTCCAATATACTGATCAAGTAACGCTGCATGTCGGGTTCGTCATCCACGATTAAAAGCAAGGGTTTGTTTGTATTGCCTTGCTCTGGCTGACGGTTTGAATACGCGAAACCTGGGTTAATAACTTCTGCGAGTTCGCTGGTTTTAATCTGGCTTTTATGAGTAGTTTTATCAATGATATTAAGGAGGGGGGTTGGCTTTACTTCAGCCGCATTATTAATCTTGCTGATTAATATTTTTTCTTCACACGGCAAAAAAATGACCCGCATCGTAGTTCCCGCGCCAAGACGGCTGCTGGCTTCAACGTGTCCACCTAGTTTTTCAGTTAATTCCTTAACAATAGCGAGGCCTAGGCCGGTACCTTGATGTGCTCGCGTAGATGATCCATCTGCTTGACTAAACCGGTCAAAAATATAAGGTAAATCAGTAGTGCTAATGCCAATGCCCGTGTCTTTAATTTCAACAAATGCTTTAGTATGAGTGTTATCGAGGTAAGAGCTTACGGTTATATCTCCGTTCGGACGAGTAAACTTAATGGCGTTGACTAATAGATTCAAAAATATTTTTTCTAAGGCTTGCTGATCTGCGATTATGACTAGCGGTTTATCTGATAATTGTCTACTTAATGTTATATCTTTTGAATGAGCTAGATGGCTGACAGAGTCAGCTAAACCGCTAACGAGTTTGTTGAGCTCAATAGGCGTCTTGTTTAACTGAGTTTTTCCTTCCTCTAAGCGGACAATATCCAATAAATCATTAACGAGTTTTAATAGACGTAAAGTATTGTCTTTCACCATTGTTAAGGTGTCTTTCACTTCTATTGAAACGGAAGGTCTTTGTAGTAAATCTTGAATAGGGGAAAGAATGAGTGTTAGAGGAGTGCGTAATTCGTGGCTGACGTTAGCGAAAAATTGAGATTTTTCTCTATTAAGTCTTGCCAGCTCTCTGTTCTGCCTATCTAACTCTATATTAAGGCAGAATTCGTTAAACCTGCGTATTGCGCCAAAATGTACAGCTGTGACGCTTATGATACTTGATAAGCTAAGAAAGTAGAGATTGTTAAAAAATATCTTAGTATCAATAAGCGTGTTTTGGTTGAAGTAACAAGCTGCTAAATAGATTACAAAAGTGATGATGGAGAATACAAGAACCTCTTTAACGGTTAGTGGTAATAGTATTCCAATGGCAATGACGAGTAAGCTAATGCCTGCATAATAACTTGAATTAGTACCTTCGGTGAGGTAGATCATATAGCAGATCATACAAAGCGCAGTAATCAACCATGAAAAAGTTAAGGTGCGTGTATTGTTTGCTCCATATTTTGTGAAATGTAAGGCTAAAATTACGCCTATAACCACGTCGCTAAATAATCTAATAAAAGTAAGGCTGGATAGTATTTCCGGATAGACAAAGTAATCTAGGCTTACGCCGGCAGGGATTAGAAAAAGTACTAAAATACAACCAATTTTAGACTGCTTTAGGCGTAAAGTAGTGTTAGTTTTATAATATGCGTCGAATAAAAAATTATCGCTGTTCATTTATAAGGGCTTGTGGGTTTCAAGAAATACGTTATATCCCGTTAGATCTAAATATACGCTGTGCTCTCCTTGTTTCGAAGCAATGTCGAGCATTTGTTTTTCATCTCTGTGAATCAAATACCAGTCGATTACATGTTCCATTGTCCAACGGCTAGGATTGGAAGGATGGACATTGGTGGAAAGCACAAGTCCGCCTGGTTTTGTCCATTGATAAAATAAGTTCAAAAGTCTTGCGCATACTCTATCAGAAAGATAGTCAAAAAGTCCCGCGCAATAAACGAAATCATATTTATTCGTTTCCTCACCTTCTAAATTTTCATTCGCCTGTTTCAGTAATGTATGAACAGATCGCTGTACAAATTCTATCTTCGTATTTTTATTTTCGTTTTCTGCTGCCGTATTTAATATGTGGCGAGTATAGTCAATAGTTTCCTTGTTAAAGTCTATTAGTTTAAAACTACATATGTCAGGTTTGCTGAAGGAATGTATAAACTCCTGTAACTCTAGT
>JAOTSL010000107.1 GCA_029864945.1 Gammaproteobacteria bacterium | reverse complement strand
GTCTGTATTTGATCGCGGTTTTTTATTAGGTGATGGTGTTTACGAGGTTATTCCTGCCTTTAGCGGCTGTTTATTTCGGTTAACAGAGCATTTGCAGCGCCTGCAAAATAGTCTCGATGCTATTAAACTGCAAAACCCGCTGTCTTTTGAGCAGTGGGAAGATATGCTAAAAGAGCTTGTTGCAAAAAATATGCAGCCTGAATTATCAATTTATCTTCAAGTAACGCGAGGTGTTGCTGTTCGGGATCATGCGTTTCCGGCAAATCCTCAGCCTGGCATTTTTGCCATGGCAAATCCAATTCAAAAGCTAGCAGATAGTTATTTTAAAAAGGGTGTCTCAGCAATTACAGTCGAAGACAACCGATGGCAACGTTGCAATATCAAGGCTATCAGTTTGTTGCCTAATGTGCTTTTACGCCAGCAAGCAGTGGAGCAGGGCGTAGCCGAAGCTATTTTAATTCGTGACGGATATGTCACAGAAGGTTCAGCAAGTAATGTTTTTGTAGTATGTGATGGCAAAATTATTACACCTCCCAAAGGGCAATATATTTTGCCGGGTATAACTCGTGACCTGGTGTTGGAGCTTGCTATAGCCAATAAAATGGACTGCGCGGAAGAGGCGGTCACTCAGGAAATGCTTATGAGTGCAGATGAAGTCTGGCTTACAAGCTCAACAAAAGAAGTGTTGTCAGTTACTCAGCTGGATAAGTAATGATCGGAACAGGAAGCCCCGGCCCAGTATGGCAAGCCATGGTTAATCTCTATCGAGATTATAAAAAAAGCCTGCTTGAGCAACCGCGCTGTTAATAGGGCTTCTATTTTAGGCGATTAAAAATGCTGCATAAATAGACTTTCCTCTTGAAATGCCAGTTTTTCGACCCCATTTGTAGTGTCATCTCTAATAAATTATTTCATAAACTTATGACCGACTCTGAAAATAAATCGTTAATGGAATTCCCCTGTGAGTTCGGTGTGAAAATAATGGGTAAAACCCATGAAGACTTCGAATCCTGCGTAAAAGTGATTTTTTTGCGCCATGTGCCTGAACTTGAAGATACTCAGATAAAAGTGAGAGCGAGCGGTAAAGGTAACTATTCAGCCATAACCGTGACTATTCAAGCTCAAAGTCAGGAGCAGCTCGATAATATTTATATCGAGCTTTCAGCGCATGAACTGGTGTTAATGGCGTTGTGAACGCGTTAAGTGTGCGCGTTCGAGACCTTGGTCTTCAAGAATATGAGCCCATTTACCAACAAATGTTGGCTTTCACTGAGCAGCGCAACGAGTCTACCCCTGATGAAATCTGGCTGCTAGAGCATGAACCAGTCTATACCTTAGGCAAAAATGCCAAAGCACACCATGTTTTAAATCCGGGAAGTATTCCTTTGGTTCAAGTGGATCGAGGTGGCCAAGTAACTTATCATGGGCCAGGGCAACTAATCGCATATCTGTTGATGGACATACGCCGTCGCAACTTTGGTGTTCGTCAGGTTGTTACAGCCATGCAAAATACCCTGATTAATTTACTGGCTGAATATTCTATCGATGCCTACGCAAAGCCAGATGCGCCAGGTGTTTATGTTGGTGAAAAAAAAATAGCCGCACTGGGTTTGAGAATACGAAAAGGGTGCAGTTATCACGGATTAAGCTTTAATCTGAATATGGATGTGACGCCATTTGATGGTATAAATCCTTGTGGGTATGAAGGTTTGCAGGTCGCGCAGCTTGCCGATTTTTCAGTTAATATAAATCCTGTAAATATAAAAAATGATTTGCTCCGACATTTGACGCAGCAACTCGGATACAAAATAGAGTGACTCATGAGTTCAGATCAATCAAAAATAACGAATAAACAAAATATCACCGCTAAAAAAGTGCCAGGCGAAAAATTGCGCGGCGCAGAAAAAGTTGCGCGCATCCCAATTAAAGTCGTCAATACAGAAAAGCCACTAAGAAAACCCGAATGGATTCGAACCCGGCTGCCTATCGGAGGTGCTGTCTCCAGGCTTAAAGGCGTATTACGCGAAAATTCATTACATACGGTTTGTGAAGAAGCAGCATGCCCCAACTTGGCTGAATGCTTTAGTCACGGAACAGCAACATTTATGATAATGGGTGATGTGTGTACACGACGCTGCCCATTTTGCGATGTGGGTCACGGCCGCCCGTTACCGTTGGATGAAAATGAACCGCAAAATCTCGCAGATACCATACGCGATATGGATTTGTCTTACGTGGTAGTGACATCAGTTGATCGTGATGATTTACGTGATGGTGGGGCAAACCATTTTATTAATTGCATTAGTGCGGTTAGAAAAACATCACCTAAAACAAAAATAGAAGTATTGGTGCCGGACTTTCGTGGCCGAATGTCCATTGCGTTGGATATTATATCGACAGAGCCGCCTGATGTTTTTAATCATAACTTGGAAACTGTTCCGCGATTGTACCGAGAAGTGCGTCCAGGGGCTGATTATCAAATTTCGCTTGACCTGATAAAAGCATTTAAAGAAAATTTCCCAGACGTACCCGCAAAATCAGGGTTAATGCTCGGCGTGGGCGAAGAGCTTGATGAAGTTAAGCAAGTTTTACGGGATTTGCGTGAACATAAATGTGACATGTTGACACTGGGTCAGTATTTGCAACCCAGTTTACATCACCTGTCTGTAAAGCGTTATGTGACGCCTGATGAGTTTGATGAGTTGGCTGAATATGCGCGTGAAATTGGTTTTTCTAATGTTGCCAGTGGGCCAATGGTGCGCTCGTCGTATCATGCGGATCTACAGGCGGCAGGCAAAAAAGTGGGATAAATTCTGTAGGGTTTTGGTTTGATTTAACCGTCACTCGTCATGCCGGTGAATGCCTGTATCCGTTGTAAACATAATCCCTGAATCTGGGCGTTAAATTAATTACAAGGAACTGTAGCGTGCTAAATTTTTTTTCTATTGCCAGTATTATGTTTTTTTCTTATTCATTTGTTGCTTTTGCTGAACCTGTGGCCGCAACAGAAGATATTGATAAACAATGTGTTCCTATAGGGCAGTGGAAAACATCTAAAGGCACGAGTCATAGCAATAAAGAAATTTTACATAGCTTGAGCAAAACTCGAGTGGTGCTATTAGGTGAGGATCATGATAATCCTGAGCATCACCGTTGGCAGTTGCACACTATTGTTGAGTTATATGCGTTAGAGCCAAAACTAGCACTTGGTTTTGAGGCATTCCCCCGCTCTGCCCAAAAATACCTCGATCAGTTTGTTGCTGGCGAGCTTTCCGAAAAAGAATTTCTCGACGTTGTCGATTGGGACAAAATCTGGCGCTTCAATAAAGATTTTTATATGCCTATGTTTCATTTTGCACGCATGAATAAGATCCCAATGTATGCGTTAAATGTCAATCGAAGTTTGGTTTCTAGTGTTAGTCAAAAAGGTTGGGAAAATATTCCAGAAAAAGATCGTGACGGAATTAGTGACCCAGCTGACGCTTCGGCCGAATATTTAGAGATGTTAGCAGGCGTGTTCGCTCAACACATGCCAAAACATGCGCATAAGCAAAATGCCGATACTAAAAAGGAAGAACCCGCCGCGCCCACTGCATTAAATGAATCCGAAATTAAAAAAATTCTTTTTAACCCCTCGTTTAGACGTTTTGCCCAGGGCCAGCAATTGTGGGATAGAGCCATGGCAGAAATTTTTTACAAGGCGTCGAAAAAAGATAAAGCGCCTCTGGTTGTGGGTGTTCTCGGTGCTGGTCATATAATGGGTGGTTACGGTGTTCCCCACCAACTGGACGCGATGGGTTTAACAAATGTCAAAACGCTTATGGCGTGGGATGGCACATTAGAGTGTGATCAACTAAAAGACGGTGCTGTTGATTTAGCCTTTGGTATTGGTGTTGCGAGTGATGAAGAAAAAAATGCAGATGACCATCCACGCTTAGGCGTTTATCTTGAAAATGATGGCGGTGTAGTAGTGACACGAATAGTCCCAGGTAGTGTGTCCGAAACAACTGGGTTTAAAGTCGCTGATAAAATTACAGTGATAGCAGGCAAGCCAGTGGCAAAAGTTACTGATGTTGTACGAGCGGTAAAAGCAACTGCGTTCGGCACCTGGTTACCAATGACAATTGTGAGGGATGATAAATCCTTTGACCTGGTTGCGAAATTTCCCGCAAAGCTTCCTACAAGTCATTCTGCAAAGTAAGCACTGTAAAAAGTGAAAGTTTAACTTATGCGTTTTTTTATTCTGCTGTTGTCATTTTTTTTGGCCTCGTGCAGTTTAATAACACCAGTCAAACCATGGGAGCGAGATGTGCTCGCCCGCGAAAACATGCAGTTAAATGCGGACGAACTTGTTCTGTTAATGGACGAGCAAATATATTACAGCAAAGAAGCGTCGCATGGTGGTCGTGGAGTAGGAGGCGGAGGTTGTGGCTGCAACTAGAACAATAGCACATGCTTTGTCTGTTGCCAGTTGCGCACTATTGTCATTATCAGCGGATAGCATTGCAGGTGTTGATATTTTACCCGCTGAAGTATCAGTGTCAGCTATGATTTACGTCGAAGAAAATCGTGTCATTGTGAATGAAGATGTTGTTCAGATAAAAAAAGAACTGGACGAAGAAAACTTATTAACCGGAAAACTGATTTTTGATGTGATGTCCGGGCCTTCTCCCAGCGGTGCGCCGGTTAGTTCCAAAATGCAAACTATGACATCGCCGTCAGGTAATCAAAAAATAATTCCACCCGGTGAAGAACCTACATACTCATTTCGTGATACTCGAAACGCAATATTGGTGGACTGGGAAAGTCAGACCTCTCGTTTAACAAAATGGATTCATTCAGCTTCCTTATCAGCGGAGTTTGACTATTACTCCACGGGTATTAGCTCAACATACTCCAGAGATATTAATAATAGACTCACAACAATCACCAGCGGCCTGGGCTTGACTTATGATTACATTACGCCTGTCGGCGGCACACCTGAAGGGCTTACTTTAACCCGCGCAGACAGTAATATCGGTGAAAAAACAAAATACGATATTGAATGGATGATTGGAGTTACGCAAATTATTAATCGCCACTCACTACTTCAGCTTAATTATACAACTGGTAGTGCTAATGGCTATTTGTCTGATCCGTATAAAATAATTGCCGTCACCGATGATGTAACAGGTGATCCATATGATTATTATGCAGATAAGCGACCGGACAGCAGAACTTCAAATATTTTATTTGCAAACTACTTGCTGGATATGAAGGGCGATGCGTTAAACTTGTCGTATCGTTATTTTTCGGACAGCTGGAAAGTGAGTTCGCATACGTATGATGTTAAATACAAGCTCCAGTTAAAAAATAAAAAAGAATTTCAAATACACTTTCGCTACTATGATCAAACTGCTGCCAGTTTTTATCATTATGCATTTGTTGATGGAGCTGCAAGTGATGTAGCAAAAGAAAACGATATAATTTCATCAGATGCCAAAGGTGCGCAACGCATTGATGGCTTGGTTGATTATGCCAGTGCAGACAGGCGACTGGCTAACATCAACACCTATACCGTTGGTGTTCAATACAGTTGGCAGGCATCTTTTAAATATGCAAAAATCAATCTTAGATTAGATCATTTTAGACAAACAGATAAAGATAAACGGCTGACTGAACTAAGAGGTTGGGTAGCCCAGCTCGCCGCTCGTTTCCAGTTTTAGACCGTTTATAAAGATTGTGATTTGTTGCTTAATAAAGACATTTATTCTAAATGACTGTTTATTTTATTCTCACTCCCAATTCAGAAAATCTGGTCTGATGATATAATTCTGGATTAATAAAACCCAGTTTTATTATCATAAAAATTCAATAGGCCTCTCGCCATAATCTGATTTTAATCAACCTTTACAATGGGTTGCAGGTCTTCTGCTGCGGCCTGTTTCCGTTCGAAGCGAAGCGCTCAGTTGTTCGAATTGCGATGTCCATCACACAAAATAATTTCCGGTTAGGGTATATTTACCAATGGCATTATCCCTGCAATTGCCACCGTTCATCTATTTAATTAATAGTGTGCTATGGGGTTTGTTGGTGTTCGTATATAAAACAGTTGATGCCTAACTTAATAATTTAAAAAAGAGAATGATCTGGATGGGTTCCGGTATAAATTCGATAACAAAGAATGAGGAAGTAATATGATAATCAAAAGATTATTAGTTTCCGGGATGATTACTTTTCTCCTTATTGGCTGTAAAGCCAGTGATCTTGCGGTTGATGATAGCGTGGGTAACGAAAGTACACCCACAGGCGTAGCAGCGCCATTGAGCAATTCAGAATATCAAAGCTTAAAACCAGAAAAGCAATATCAGGTTGCAAATAAACTGGCAGCGACTTTGTTTAAAGGTATTCCTGCGGATGAATTTTTTGATTTTAATTCTTATGGCTCGGGCCTGAAAGTTTCACAAGCTGGAAACCAGTATTTGTCAGAAACACGAAATGAGTTGGTTGCACGTTTAAGAAGTAAAGACAGATATTCACATTTGATTGAGCAGCGGCATAATTTGGGCTCAGATGCGCAGAAGGCAAAAGCTGAGCCTCTGGCAATAATTAAAGAGTACCCATTTAGTCGTGATCAATTGGAAGCGTGGATGGCATATGTGTTGATGAATACCATATTGTTTTCTCCCGCAGAAGAAATTGATTCAACAAATTATATCGATGTTCAGCGTATATATGATGGACTGCTAAAGGCGATGGGTAATGATGCGAGTATCCGGGATATTATTCTAACTCACATGAAGTCTCAAGCGAATTGGCGTAGATTTCGTTCCCCAGAAGATAACACCAGAGAGATGATCGAAATCTATTTGGGGCTTTTTGATCGTGATGAAGATGTGCCGCACGCATCAATTGCTTGCAAAAACTGGTATCTTACAGGCGAAAATAACGCGGAGCGTTATGCGTTAGTTATAGATGATAGCGAAGAAAATTCAGTGCCACAGAAGGTGTTGGGAAGTTGGGTGACGACATGTGAAGATTTTTATACAGTTGTGGCGAACCATCAGTTGGTAATACCAAGAATTACCACATACCTAGTAGATTGGTTTTTTCCAAATTCCAGTTCAGCGTTAAGAAGCGAAATTGTAAAAGATATTGTTTCCAAAAATCCTGTCCGTTTTCATGATATTTTTACTGCAATAATATTTTCTCGTGAATATTTAATTAATAATGAAAAACCAAAAAACTTTGAAGAAACATTTTTTAACTTGGCGGAACGTCTTGATTGGGATCAGACAAATACTTCGTTCTTACGTGAGCTTGCAGCAGATTCTAATGGAGCTCGATCTGGTTTAAAAGCTATGGGGCAGCCAACAATGACTTTAAAGCTCGGCCGATTTATGGGGCAGCCGTTAGATTCACTAAGTTTTGCTTATTATCACCAGACATTACGTGAGCAGCTTTTGACCCGGACTCGGGCTAATTGGGGGAGTTGGGGTAATGAATTTGTGGATAAAGGTGACTTATTTGACACAGATGAATATATTGACTTTCTATTTTTATCAGCACTTAGTCGTAAGGCGTCGAGCGAAGAGAGTGTGGCGATTAAACAGGTGTTTATGGATTCAAATAATGAATCGGGTGGTAACTATAGACGAAATCAGGCCAGTATTGTATTTGATTATATTTCTCGTTTACCCGATCTTTATTATTTTAAATCTATTACAGCAGGAGATACCCAATGAAACGTCGTTCTTTTATTCAGTCTCTCGGTTTAATGGGTAGTTCGGTTTTGGTTCCGTCTATGTTCGGTGGCCAAAGTGTAATCTCAAATGCTGTTGGGGCTTCTGTTTCGCAAAGAGCGATGATAAATGCTAGAGCCATGTTGACTGATCAAGTTAATTTAGTTTTGCCTACCGTATTACCCCAAGTGATAAATATTTTTTTATATGGTGGGCCATCAGAACTCGGCGGAAATTTGACAAATATTGACGAGATTAATGGTGAATCAAAAAATAAATATCCTGCTAATTTGCTTCCTGGTGGTAGTGAGCATACTTTAAATGGTTTTTGGAAAGCTGCTGGCGGCGAAGTTATGGAGCGCATGGTTGCTAATAAGCGGTTATCAGTTTATCGAACAATTAATCGGGTTGACGACAACTCGCGTGCGCATAGACCAAGTATTTTTTCGAATTTGACTGGCATGCTTGGCGAAGATGACTTGCGGCCAGGAATAGGAACGAACATAGCATCCTTCCTTTCCGCGAATAATGCAATCACTGAGGATAGTCGGTTTCCCTTTGTTACTTTTGATGGTGAGTCGCTAGTTTATAATCAAGGCTCCAGTTTGCCATTGGCCTATAAACCACTTTCACTTAATCAAAATTTGGAAAACCCTTATCAGCGTTTTGGAAATACCGTATTGGGCGATGCTGAAAGTGCATTGGATGAGCTGGCGAAGTCTGTAATGAAAAGTAACGCCGCGCGATATGCAAAAGTGTCTTCAGCATTTACTAAACGAGATGAGATAGACACTTTTATTGGCTCGTTAACTGATACAGTGAATAACGATGTATTGACATTGAGAAACCCGGACTTTGTTCTTGATTCAACTGTGTTAAATGAAGTGGATGAATTTATAACTTATCCGAATAATGGCCTTGGTGCTAGGTTGAAAGCCGCTGTAGGGTTGGTTGTTAGCAACCCGGAAACGCTATTTGTTAGTCTTGGAACTGATGGGCTCGGCGGCTGGGACGATCATAACGCCGTATTAGAGAATAATAGGTACTCAAATCGTATGCAAAATCTGATGCGTTCGTTAGAAGTCGCTTCGCAACACCTAGAGGCTGCGGGTAGGGGAAATGTTGTTATTAATGTATATGGTGATTTTGGTCGTAATGCCAATTTAAATGATTCATTGGGCTGGGATCACGGTAATTGTCAAAATCTATACACAGTTGGTGCTGCATCTGGTACAGCCGATAGTTTAGCTGGTAGGGAATTAGGCAAAATTGTTGGTGAAACAACGGTAAAAGGAAATGCTAATCAAAATCGCTTATTCACACATCCAACAGATAATAGTTATCAGTGCGAACCATTTGCCATTGCCGCATCCGTTTATAAATATTTTGGTGTACAAAACCCCGAGATATTAACCGGGGGATATGCTGCGATTGATGAAACGGCGGAAAATTTACTTAAAATTTGATTCACTAAGATAGCATTAATTTAAAAGGTCAGCATTGCTGGCTTTTTTTATGTGAACTACAAAATTATTCGATACTCTATATCCTGAGCTTTTAAAAACTCTTCGGCTTGTTCTCCCTGCAGTATAGCGAAGGTTGATAACATGCCGGCGTCAATACAGGTGCCTGCTAATACGGTAACTTGTCTTGGTGCCTTTTTAACCGGCCAGCCTGTTTGTGGGTTAAGTATGTGTGTATAGCGAACCTGGTCTTTTAGTAAAAAACGATTTAAGTCACCGCTGGTTGCTACTGCGCCTTTTACTAATGCAATATTGGCAACGACGGAGTTGTGTTTTTCCGGGTCTTGTAAACCAATTTCCCATGCATCACCATTTTGTCTGGGACCTGCTGCGGTAATGTCGCCGCCAAAATTCACCAGAACGTTATTTGTAAATTGCTTGGCGATAATTGCCGCAGT
>JAOTSL010000106.1 GCA_029864945.1 Gammaproteobacteria bacterium | reverse complement strand
CCATATTCGTTCAAATAGTGAACAGCTTTTATTTTTTTTAAACGCCTAAGCCACTGATGTGATGGCGGATCAATTGTTTATGTTAGAATTTGCCAAAACAGCTAACGGGCGTTAGGTTTTAGTCAGGTTGGTTATTTAGTGAGCCGTAGTTTGTATTTATAAGCATTGTGATGGGCTTTAAAGGAAAATATTGATGTTAGATCTAATAGAATCGGGTGGATGGCTAATGCTGCCCATTTTGATTTGTTCAATAATTGCGATGGCGATTATTGCAGAACGGTTTTGGGCGTTACGAAAGCATAAGATTGTACCTAAGCACCTTGTTGCACAAATTTATCACATGCGTAAAAAAAAGCAGCTTGATAATACTGCAATCCAAGCATTAAAAGATAATTCTCATCTGGGGCGTGTATTAGCATCAGGTTTGATGTCGATGAATTATTCCAGGGAGATAATGAAAGAAAGTATTGAAGAAACCGGTCGGCAGGTCGTGCACGAAATGGAAAAATACCTTAATACCCTGGGCACTATTTCACAGATTGCGCCACTATTAGGGTTGTTGGGGACCGTAGTCGGTATGATAAAAGTGTTTACCGTTATCACATCTCAGGGTGTTGGTAATCCTGGTGTGCTTGCCGGTGGTATTTCTGAAGCGTTAATCACAACAGCCGCTGGTTTAACGGTTGCGATTCCTTCACTCATAGCCGCACGTCATTTTAGGCGCCACATTGATGATCTTGTCATTCACATGGAGCAGGAAGCCATAAAACTGGTTGAAGTGATTCACGGCCAACGTGACACAAATTCCGTTGAGGGTGGAAAATGAATTTTCGTAATAGAAAAGATGATGTAGAAGAAGTCAATATCACTCCGCTAATTGATATTGTATTTTTACTGCTGATCTTTTTTATGATATCGACCACTTTTAAACAGGAATTTGAAGTGGGAATCGAATTACCTAAGGCCGAGTCTGAAAGTAAACTGATTGAAAAAGTATTGGAAATCAGTATTGATAAAACCGGCAACTACTTTATCAATGGACAAAAACTGATAAACACACAAACAATCACAATTAAGTCTGCACTTCAAAAAACAGCGAATGGTAATTTCAAACTACCTGTTGTTATCAGTGCCGATGGAGAAACGCCCCATCAGGCGGTGATACGTGCAATGGATGCAACAAAACAACTTGGCTTTTCCCGACTGACTTTTGCTACGCAGCAGGAATCGGATTAGATTTTTTTATTTTACTTTGATTTAAGCAGAGCTTATGCACTTATATACATGAGCGCTGCTTTTTTATTTGGATATTATGGCTGAAAATAATTTAGAACAGACTATGAATGGCAAAGCAATCTATATGCGATTGTTGGGTTATGTAAAACCGTACTGGAAGGCATTTGCCTTATCATTGATCGGTATGGTTATTGTCGCATCGACAGAAGTTGGTTTTGCCGCGCTTATTAAACCAATGCTTGATGGTACGTTTGTTGACCGTGATCCGGATTATAAAATTCTTGTTCCGCTCGCATTGATTGGTATTTTTATTCTTCGTGGTATAGGTAGTTTTTCGGTTGCTTATTGTATGGCCTGGGTTGCCAGGCACGTAATAAAAGATTTGCGAACTGAAATGTTTGCTCAGTTACTCAAATTACCTACACCTTATTATGATAGAAATCCGTCTGGAAAATTAATAGCAAAAATGCTCTATGACGTTGAAATGGTGTCGGAAGCATCTAGCCGGGCCATTACAGTCATTGTACAAGATAGCCTCACACTCATCGGTTTATTGTGCTGGATGTTTTACCTTAACTGGCAGTTGTCTTTGTTGTTTCTCACTGTTGGCCCGATCCTGAGTCTTATGGTGGTATACGTTAACAAACGCATACGGCAAATTTCTCGCAGGTTACAAGCTTCAGTTGGTGACATAACCCATGTCGCACAAGAGACAGTAGAGGGTCAGAGAGTTGTTAAAATATTTGGTGGTGAAGAGTATGAAAACTCACGGTTTTTAGAGGCGAACCAGAAGA
Organism: Gammaproteobacteria bacterium; assembly: GCA_029864945.1. Classification (GTDB taxonomy): domain Bacteria; phylum Pseudomonadota; class Gammaproteobacteria; order S012-40; family S012-40; genus CALZJE01. The sequence continues at coordinate 7,656 of JAOTSL010000106.1, read as the reverse complement.
ATCGACAGCAGAACATGAAAGTTGTTGTAACCCAGGCTACCAGTGTGCCCGTCGTTCAACTTGTTGCAGCAGTACTGCTAGCGTGTATCATTTATCTTGCCAGCCCTGGTTCTACAGATGGTGCGGGCGTGAATAGCGTCGGTGCTTTTATGTCTTTTATTACTGCGGTTCTTATGTTGTTTGCACCGTTAAAGCGTTTAACAACAGTAAATGCTGTTTTACAACGGGGAATCGTTGGCGCTGAAAGTATTTTTGGTCTACTTGATCATGAAAGTGAGCGTGACAAAGGAACGCTTTCTCTGAAAAAAATACAAGGTCAAATTTGTTACGAAGATGTTAGTTTTTCTTATGATGACTTAACCTACAAGGAAGAGAAAGGCGATGTTTTAGCTAACATCACTCTTGAAATTAATGCTGGTGAAACGGTGGCTTTTGTCGGTCGCTCTGGCAGTGGTAAAACGACCATGGTGAGTTTGTTGCCACGTTTTTATTCGGTGGATAGAGGCTGCATAAAAATTGATGGCCATGATATTGAGTCAATAAAATTAACTAGTTTACGCTCCCACATTGCATTAGTTAGTCAGGATATTACGTTATTTAATGACACTATTGCGCATAATATTGCGTATGGGGGCATGGTTGGAGCCTCATTAGAGGATATCAAAGCAGCAGCAAAAGCAGCGTTTGCACTGGAATTTATTGAAGCACTGCCTAATGGCTTTGATACGATGGTCGGCGAAAAAGGCATGATGTTGTCCGGTGGCCAAAGACAACGTTTAGCTATCGCGCGCGCGATATTAAAAGACTCACCCATTTTAATTCTTGATGAAGCAACATCGGCACTGGATTCTGAATCAGAAAAATACATTCAGGCAGCGTTGGAAATGTTAATGAAAAATCGAACGACCTTAGTAATTGCTCATCGCTTATCTACGATCGAGAGTGCAGATAAAATCGTGGTTATGGATGAAGGTAAGATTGTTGAAACCGGTACCCATGAAGCATTAATGGAAAAGCAGGGACATTACGCAGCGTTACACAATATTCAATTTGGCGAAGAATAATAGATAGCTCAAAATAATTAGCGTAAAGTAACTAGCTCAAACAGGTGGCTCGGTTGTTTAATTTACTATTGCAAGATGTCCGTGACCGTTTTACTGGCAACAAGTCCCGTGCAAATGCTCGCCTTGGTTTGGTTAGACCACCTGAAGGTACGGGGAAGCTTATATGGCTGGTAGCGGACGATACCTTTGACTCCGTTCTTATGGCTTCAGCACTGCTTGCGGCCATCAGTGAAAAACGACTTGATGTTCGATTGGTGTTAACTTACCAGGCTGAATATCAGGACGTAATAATTGAGCATATGTCCGGTCTGAAAAAAATTGGATTCGGTTTTGGTTGCGGTGATAACAAATTCGCCGCACAAAAAATGCTTAAACGCTTATCACCGTTCGCCATTATATTTGTGGGAAGTGAACCGCAAAAAACGCTGATGCACGCGTTAGAAAAGAAACCTTCGATTCATAAAATCGCTTTTCAATTTCGACCGAAACAACAAGCCGAATCCGCATTTTATGAAGCCTGTTATCCAGAGAGTATCTCGAAAAATACAATAAATACTCAAACCTGCGATTATACCTCTGGGCCTTTTAATGTTCTAACTCGTTTAGTGCAGTCTCAGGTGGATAAGCAACTAGGCTCAATGCTTTGTGGTGAGGCGGTGAATGGATTGTTTCACGTACATAATATAGACGAAAAAAATATAGGCGATATGCTTTCATTATGGTCAAAAAGTGATATTTCAAAGCAATCTTTGCTGGCATTAACATTTACTAATGTGAATTTTAATGAAATATCATCTTTAAAAAATCAGATAATTAAATTCGGATATACGCCTGTATTACTGTCGCAATGGAAGCAAAATCCAGTGTCTGTTAATGAAATCATAATTGCTGATGACGAAAAATGGTATGCGGCGCTGTGCACGTCATCAGTATCTACCCACTTATTTAAAACCAGTGCATTTTATTTTTGGCAGGCGGTTTCAAGTGGGGCGGTAGTCACTTTGGATGAGGTAAATAATGCGATAGCCGACAGTTTTGAGGATGTATTGTATCGTGCAAATACGTTTGTTGACGTTATTTCTTATTGGTCCGAATTAACTAACAAACCATTATTACAGCGAAACACAAGTGATGTGATACGAAAAATATTCTGGTCAGAACGTCGCGAGTCAGAAAAGCAAGTTAATGAACTATTACAAAGAGTGTATGACTGGTGAAGTTTGTGACACGATATTGGTATAACACAAAGCTCAGTCCGCCAGCTTATCTCGATGTATTATCGCGGGTATATGGATTTATTAGTTCTAAGCGTCGGTCATCCTTTTTAAATAATAAAAGGCAATCGTTCAGAGCGCCAGTGCCAGTCATTGTTATCGGAAATATTTCTGTTGGCGGCACTGGTAAAACACCTTTGGTTATTGCTTTGGCTAAATTTCTTCAACAAAATAATTATCGTGTCGGGATTGTTAGCCGGGGATACGGCGGCAGCGGAAGTGACTTTCCCATTGAGGTTAATATTGACTCAGATCCCTCGCTTGTTGGTGATGAGCCTCTCTTAATTGCTCAACAAAGCTTATGCCCGATATTTGTTGGGCCGAAAAGACAAAGCGACATAACGGCTTTGTTAAACAAATACCCAGAAGTTAATTTGATTTTGTCAGATGATGGTATGCAACATTATGCAATGGAACGGGATATTGAAATCGCGGTAATTGATGGTAAGCGACTATTTGGTAATAAAAAACTATTGCCGGCTGGACCGTTACGCGAACCCGTGTCTCGTTTGGATGAAGTGGATATTCAGGTTGTTAATGGTTTAGAAGCGGACAGTGAAAAAGACATTGTTTCAGAAAATACTTTTTTTATGCACTTAGCACCAGCTTCTCTGTATCGTTTAAATGACAAAACACAAAAAAAGGGGCTGCTGGATTTTGCAGAGCAAACAGTTCATGGTGTAGCGGGAATTGGTAATCCACAACGTTTTTTTGATGCATTAACGGCCCAGGGGCTAAAGGTGATTCCGCATGATTTTGATGATCATTTTCATTATAAAGAAAATGATCTGATTTTTGGCGATCAATTACCTATTATAATGACAGAAAAAGATGCGGTTAAATGTAAATCATTTAATCTGGATAATTGCTGGGTTGTGTCGCTTGATACTCAATTAAGCGAACACTTTTATGAAAAAGTTTTGTGCTTGCTTGAAAAAAATAGACGCTGAACTTATATAAATAGTTTAAACAAAAAAATACTTAACGAATGAAAAAGGATAAATAATGGATAGAAAATTACTCGATATTTTGGTTTGTCCGCTTTGTAAAAGCCCATTGGTATACAAAAAAGCAGAAAATGAATTAATTTGTAAGGCTGATCGTTTAGCTTTTCCTATACGCGATGACATTCCCGTTATGCTTGAAGAAGAAGCACGCCAATTACCATCTGAAGAAGAAGTAGAATAAACATGGGCTTTTCAATCGTCATTCCAGCTAGGCATGGTTCATCTCGCTTGCCAGGTAAACCATTGCATATCATTGGCTCGAAAACATTAATACAGCATGTGTACGAATGTGCTCAAAAAAGTGATGCTGCTGAAATAATTATTGCGACTGATGATGAGAGAATTGAGGTAGAAGCGTTAAGTTTTTCTGCCAATGTTATTATGACTAGCGCCGATCACGGTACAGGCACTGATCGACTAGCCGAAGTTATCGCTAAAAAAGAATATTCAGATGACCACGTAATCGTTAATTTACAAGGTGATGAGCCATTAATGCCCGCTAGTGTAATTAATCAGGTTGCAGAAAATTTGCAAAACAATATTGCCGCAAGTTCAGCAACTGTATGTACACGCATTAATACGGTTGATGAATTATTTGATCCCAATGTGGTAAAAGTCGTAACTGATAAAAATGGTTTTGCACTTTATTTTAGTCGTGCAAGCATTCCGTGGGACAGAGATCATTTCCCTAATCATTCCGTATTGCCGGAAAACGCTGAGCATTATCGCCATATTGGTTTATATGCTTATCGTGCTGGGTTTTTAAAACAATTTGTTCAGTGGCCTGTATGTCACCACGAAAAAGTTGAATCCCTTGAGCAGTTAAGAAGCTTATGGAATGGTGAAAAAATTCACGTTGATGTAGCCAAAGAAATCCCCGGGCCTGGTATTGATACCCCGGAGGATCTAAGAAATGTACGTAAGATGTTTGAAGATTAAATGTCTGTAGAGCTTTCTTCTGTTATACAAGTGGATATAAGGGTGTGCTCAATCGCCTCAAATACATCTTTCCAGTCATCGGTTTTTTTCTGAGTAAACAGCGTTGCGCTTCCGTACCAAGGTGATGGGTTTTTTCCCATAAACCATCGCCAGTTAGGTGAATGGGGTAATAGTATAAACACAGGCACACCTAATGCACCGGCCAGATGTGCCGTGGCATTACTGACAGTAATTACCAAGTCCAAAGCTGATATTTGTGCGGCTAGTTGCTCTATGTCATGGTAATGATTGGTGTCGGGCCATTCAGTTAAATACTTATCTGCAATCTCTTTCTCATCGCTGATGTCGCCGTATTGCAAATTGACAAAATTGATATTTTTTATGCTTAAAATATTTGTCCATGCGTTTAATTCAGTTGATCGTCGTCGTGATTCATCGTTAATGCCGCCTTTCCACGATATTCCGATATTGACTGATTTTTGTTTTGTGGTATATCGTTGACGCCAACTTTCCTCTGCTTTGTTAGAAGAATAAAGGAATGCCTTTTCTGGGGGGAAGTCGCTATAGTTTCGTCGAACAAAACGAGGCAGGCTACCCATTGATATCACAACGTCGGCATCGGTATTTTCAACGTTAAGTTTCCCGCTACTCGGATCACATTGCCCCACGACAGATGCTTCAGGGAATGAGCGCTGGAATAAAAGCAAAAGTCTACCATCACATTCAATAGTGCATTTTGTTGCTACAGCGAGGATATCAGGAATACACGAGGCAAACATAATCTCATCTCCTATGCCTTGTTCTCCACGTATGTAAACAGATTTGTCTCTAAAATATTCAATGGAAAACTCCGATTTATCGGTAACCTGAGGCGAAATCTGTTTGGACCGTGTTTTTGCAAACTTACCTTGATCATATAAAAACCATCCTTGGTCAAAGTGTCCCTGAGAAAGTAATACCAGGCTTTTGTTCCAGTTAAGCTGAGGATTGTCGGGCTGCAGGCGGAGGGCATGCTCATAAAAACTCAAAGCTAAAGACAGTTTTCCTAATTCCTCCATTACTAAACCAAGGTTTGCAAGGGTCTCAATTGAAATATTGAGTCTCAATGCCTCTAACAGATATTTTTCAGCTACTTCGTATTCCCCTAGTTTTCTACAAACATTACCCAAATTATTTAATGACTCAGCACTATTCTGTTCGAGCTGGATGGCCATTTTGTAGTGATACTTTGCCGCAGGAAGATTTCTGCAGAGTTCTTCACACAAACCGGCAGAGTTTTGCAAGGTGGCAGAATATTCGTGAAGTTTTATTGCATGCCTGTACTGAATGAGAGCCTCGGTGTATTGCTCGGTTGCCTGATACAAATAACCTAGGACCTGACGGGTTGGCAAGTAATCCGGTTTTAGTGATACCGCTTTTTCATAGTATTCAATTGCCTGTGGATACTGGTTATTAGATTGAAATATCAAAGCCTTATTGAAAAACCTTAAAAATGCTTTTTCATCTTTATCTGGATCTGGCGTATTCAAGGTTGCAGTATTCGTCATAAATATAATTACCCAAATCTATAGTTGGCTATTGCGGTTACATGGCATATCAACGAAAATTGCAATACTTGAACCACATTACGAAACTGGAAAAAACTTAATGCTTAAACTAGACGAATTTCACTCACTATCTAATATGCTTGACTCCGATGCCCTGGGGGATGAATGTCTGGATTTTATTGAATTACACGGTTATTTGACCGCTTCTATTATTAGTCCGGTAGAGACAAGCTTTAATCAGCTAATGAATGAAATACTGGGTGAAGGTAATGAAAATATCGCACCGGGGATAAAGGATATTCTCGAAGTTGATGTCCTTCGCTTACAAGAGCAGATTTCTCGCGAGCTACTTGCTTCCGAACCATTGGAATTACCCTGTGAAATAGAAGTAGGGGAGGACGATGATAATCCGTCTGATTTAGAGCGCTGGTCGATGGCATTTTGTGAAAAACACTTATTGAGCGAAGAAGAGTGGTTTACCGTTGACGAAAGCGCTGTTGCGGAGCTGATGTTACCAATTATCGCTGCTTCGGGTTTGTTTGATGAGCCTGAAATTAACAACACCCGCAAGGATGAGGCACTATTTATTAGTATGTTAGAGCATATACCTGAGGTAGTAATTGATTTATATGGCCTTTTTCATAACGAATAATACCACTTAATAAAGAGTGAGAAAAAGTAGGCAATTTGGCAGCAAAAAAGTCTGATTAATTGGTATCTGGACGATACAGAGATACAACATGAATGATCAGGAGGTATTAAATGCCGCAAATGCGAGTGATAGTCTGCTTTTTTCTCTTTTCGTTTGGTATGACGTCTTTTTGTGCGCATAGCGCTGAGGAAGGTACCGAACAAAAGGACGATAATGCTTATTTGGCAGGTTATTTGGTAAATTGGAACGAAACGGCAGATCAGTTTTCAAATTGCCGTGATCAGTTTGATTCAGGTGCAGATAAGCACTTTTTATTGGGTGGCTGCCCATCGAGTAGAACAATTGGTGCTTATTACGTAAGCACAGCACTAATACATTATACAGCTGCACAATTACTTCCAGATAAATACAGCAAAGCTTTAAAGGATTCATCGCTCAATTTTCAGTTTAGTCTCTATAAAGAAAGCTCTTCACTGGGGTTGACCTACAATTATTAATTTCTATTTTTAACGCCTATTTGCATCATACGCTCTTCAAATAACCCCTTTATTTAATCATTTAGGGGTTTTTTATTTCGTATAGATAACGGATAATCCGCTTTTTTAAACATCAAATCGATAGCAAACAATGACAAACACTAATATCAAAGTAGTTTCTAACGTCAATCAAAGCAATGATAGTCAGCACATCTTTCGCCGAGGAATTGATTCTGGTTATGTTCAATTAGGTGAGCGTCTAGGTCGACCTGATGCCGATGCCATCACGCGATTGTGGCAAGCCAACCATCCGGTCTTTATACCTGAGGTGCTCACTGATAAGTTAAGTGAATTTGCAGGTGCTATCGCACAGTCCAGGTTGCTGTATAAATCCGTATTAAATGAAGAGGCAGTGGACGATATTCTTGATGCGCCACCATACTCAGAATTCTTTGGGGAGCGTTTTCAAATATTATCAAGCCGTTTTGACGAGGCAGATAGGCAGGAAATTATATCAGTCGATTTTGATGTAATGGATGGCGATACATTGTTAATGGAAGATATCTGGTTGCGTATTTCATGGCTTTCGTACCATGATGAGGATGAATCTATTCGCTTTAGATTTTCTTTCGGTATGGAAAATTTTGATGACGTATCAACTGATCCTGAACGTCAGTTAGGTGCTGCAGAACTTAGT
>JAOTSL010000105.1 GCA_029864945.1 Gammaproteobacteria bacterium | reverse complement strand
AAGCCGCTGCAAACCAACGCGCTGGTCGATGCGGACGCGTGTCGTCGGGAACTTGTATTCGACTATATTCTGAAGAAGATTATTTATCCCGTGACGAATTTACCGACCCCGAAATATTAAGAGTTAATCTGGCCAGTGTTATTTTACAAATGTTGTCATTACGCATAGGAGACATATTTGACTATCCGTTTATTAACAAGCCAGAACGCAAACACATTAATGATGGATTGAAATTGTTAGAAGAGCTTGGCGCTGTTAGTCAGGGGCAGGAAGTAACTGAGACAGGGCGAAAACTTGCAAAGTTGCCGGTTGATCCGAGACTCGGGAAAATGCTGATTGAAGCTGATCGTGAGGGAAGTCTAAAAGAAGTACTTATCATTGTGGCCTTCTTATCTATTCAGGATCCACGCGAGCGGCCTTTTGAGGCCCAGCAGAAGGCCGATGAATTTCATAATCGTTTTGCAGATGCTAGCTCCGACTTTATGGCGGCGTTAAAGCTATGGGAATATGCACAGGAACAGTCACATCACTTGTCTCATAATAAATTCAGGAATCTATGTAAAAAAGAATTTCTGTCTTATATGCGACTTCGTGAATGGAAGGACATCGTGGTTCAGTTAAAATCCTCACTTGCCGATTTAAAAATGAAGGAAACTGCACAAAAAGCTAACTACGCAGCAATTCACCGCGCCTTGTTGGCAGGCCTTTTAAGTAATATTGGCTTTAAATCTGAAGATAATGAGTTTCAGGGTACGCGTCAGAAAAAGTTTTTTGTTTTTCCGGGCTCTCACGTACAAAAAAAACCACCTAAATGGTTGATGGCATCAGAAATTGTGGAAACAAGGCGTAATTTTGGTCGCAACGCGGCGAAAATTGAGCCTGAATGGATTGTCGAATTGGGTTCGCATATTGTAAAACGAAATTATTTTGAACCACACTGGCAAAAAAAGAGTGGTCAAGTTTCGGCATATGAAAAGACCACACTGTATGGCTTGATGATCATTGCCAAAAAGCGCGTGAATTACGGCCCTGTTAACGCAGTAGAGTCGCGAGAGATATTCATTCGTAAAGGCCTGGTGGAAGGTGAGTTAAAAGTACTACCCGAATTTTTAAAGCATAATCTTGAGCTAGTTCAGGATGTAGAATTACTGGAGCATAAATCACGTCGCCCAGATATTTTGATTAGCGATGATGAACTTTATCAATTTTATGATCAGGTTGTTCCTAAAGATATGTATTCAGAGCCCGACTTTAATGCTTGGCTTAAAAAACAAAACGCTGAATTTATCGGGCGGCTTAAGTTTACCCCCGAGCAATTAATTAGGGAAGATGCGTCACACGTTTCTGAAAAAAGTTACCCTGAGTCAATGATGATAGAGGGCTTTCGGTTTTTCTTGAAATACAGTTTTGACCCGGGTGGTCAGAGTGACGGTTTAACAGTTGTTATTCCGCTGGGACTTTTATCCAAAATGCAAAACTGGTGGTTCGATTGGTTGGTTGCTGGAATGTTGCTCGACAAAGTAGTCTCACTCATTAAATCATTGCCTAAATCCATTCGGAGAAATTTTGTTCCTGTGCCGGAGTACGCACAGGCTTTTGTTCAGTCTCAAATACCGTATCAAAAACCATTACTTGAATCATTGTGTTTTCGCTTGACTGAAATTAGTGGGGTGAAAATATCGAAAACCGATTTTGATGTAACTAAATTACCTGTTCATCTTTTAGTTAATTATGAGCTTAAGGACGAAGATGGAAAGGTAGTTGCTATTGGGAATGATCTCACCTCATTGCAGCTTGAGTATGGCGAACTGTCAAATAAGGCATTTGTTAATTCACCTGTTGATGATTTAAAACAGGAAAGTATTACAAGTTGGGACTTTGGAGATCTTCCAGATGACCGGCTTATTGAATCCGAACATGGTAGTTTTACGGCTTACCCGGCATTGGTAGTTGAAAAAAATGAATTGTCACTAAAGTATTTGAGTACATTGTCAGAAGCCGAAGAAAATATGCCAAAGGGTTTGTTGAAGCTATTGGAGATGACAATTCCTGCCGAAATTAAAGCGCTGGAAAAGAGGCTCCTAGATATAGATAAAATATGTTTATTGTATACACAAATCGGAAATTGCAAAGAGCTTAAAACTGAACTGGTAATTTCTATTTTACGTGCTTCATTTCTTTCTCAGTGGAAAAGTATTAGAACCAAAGCTGAATTTGAGCAGGCGATCGAAACGGGCTTGCGCAGCTTAAATGAAATAGCTAATACCATCTGCAAGGATTTACTAAACGCGCTAAAATTATTTCAACAGAGCAAGAAGCTGATGAAAAAGAACAGCAGTCCATTTTATCTTGAGGCATTAACGGATATCAATGAGCAGCTTTCATCGCTTGTTTACCGCCATTTTTTGTTAGATGTGGATGCAAACGAGCTGTCTCAGTTTGTACGCTATTTTAACGGGGTAATACGTCGCCTGGAAAAATTGCCAAACGATCATCTGAGCGATAGAAAGCACATGCTGGAGATTAAAAAATACTGGGCTAAGTATAAAACGCATAAGAGCAATATGACGGCCAGTGACAATTTGCGTGAATTTCGCTGGATGATAGAAGAATATCGGGTCTCACTATTTGCTCAGAACCTCAAGACCGCAACACCTATTTCATCAAAACGGCTTGATAATTATTATCGGGAAAAACTGTCTTAATAGGGAGAAGTCGATGATATCTCCCTATTCGCTTTACTTAGATTAGCTCTAATTTCTCCTCTATGTTGCCGTAATTCCCCGTTATGTTTTTAGTGAGCCTAACTGTCGGTAAAACCGACAAAATATCCTAAAAATTCTGTTGTTTCTTGGTTCAAAATTTCGTGTTCTGGACGATACTATTGTGTGAGTCTTCGTTCGGATATTTGTTGATAGCCTTTTGTGTATATAGCTGGTTTTACAGTAAAACTAAATGCGCGATGGATATTAACAGTTTACCTTGAGACACTAAATTCGATAGCTGGGTATGTATGATAATAATAGAAATAAAAATTCCAGAGTCAACTATATGAGACATAGTGAATTGCTATGTGTCATGGTTTTATGCATTACTTGTATGGTTTTGGTGGGCACTGTCACGGCAGTAGACCAAATTACGCTTCCAATATCGATGATACTTCTAGGTCTAATACTCTTCTCAATTACTATTATCTCTTATTATTTTCGTTTGCGTATTAATTTTTCAAAGCAGGAATTGATCAGTAATTCAAAGTATGATCAGTTTAGCCAGTCGCTTATTAATATCTCGCCGGACGCAATCGTCGTTTTTGACAATAATATGCGCGTGTTAAATTTTAACGCATCGGCTGAAAAATTATTTGGTTACAAAAGTGACGAAATAATTGACCGTTCAATTATTAATACGCTTATTTCTATTGATGGTGAGGCGCGTTTTACTGACTTTATTAATTCCTGTAAAAATGAGGTTACGATTTTGTCGCACCCTTTTCATCAGCCGTTATTCTCAAAACACGGAGATGAGATTTTAACCGCAGCTTTACTCGTGGTGACTGGTGACGCTGATAACGTACAATACATTCTTAATTTTCAGGATAAATCATCGTTAGTGGAGGCTGAAGACAGACTTCACTTTGCAACATACAATGATGAATTAACTGGCTTACCGAATCGCCATATAGCTATGCAGCACATTCATCAAGGTATTGAAGACGCAAAACGAAATTCACGAAATCTCATTGTAATGAATATTGGGTTAGACAGGTTTAAGCATATTAATGATTCGTTAGGCCATGACTCTGGAGATGTGTTGCTGGTACGGATAGCCGCTAGGTTGAAAGAAGGGATTCGTCGTGGTGATTTAGTTTCGCGTATTAGTGGAGATCAATTTGTAGTAACGCTTACAGATGTGGATAAAAAAACAAATATAGATAGACTTATAAGAAATTTTATTGACGACTTTAGTCAGCCATTTTACATTTCCGAACATACATTGCATGTCTCGGTCAGTATTGGTATTGCTTGTTATCCTGATGATACAACAAGTGTTGATGGTTTGTTGAGGGATTGTGAATCGGCTATGTTTCAGGCTAAACAACGAGGTGGTACTAATTTTCGTTATTATTCTCAGGATATGAGAGAAAAATCAAAAGAAAGGTTATATCTTGAAAATGAATTGCGTCGTGCAATTTCACGGCACGAACTTGATGTATTTTATCAGCCGCAGGTAAATTTGAGGACTGGAAAAATTGTTGGTGTAGAAGCGCTAGCACGTTGGACTCATCCTAAGCTGGGAATGGTTTCACCAGTACAATTTATTCCAGTAGCGGAAGAAATAGGATTAATCTCAGAAATTGGCCAATGGGTAATGAAGCGGGCGTGTGCTGATATGACGCTGATGCAAAAAGATAGAAAAGAAGCACTTAGACTCTCTATCAATTTATCAGCACATCAGTTTATGGATGATAATCTGGTTCAAAAAATTGCCAACGTACTGAACGAAACAGGTTTTCCTCCTGAAAATCTTGAATTAGAAATAACCGAAAGCCTCTTCATGGAAGACGTAGATAATGTGGCTGAAACGCTTAATATTTTGAGTGGCCAGGGGATTAGAGTATCAATGGATGATTTTGGTACGGGCTATTCATCGCTAAGTTATTTAAAACGATTTCCAATTAACACAATTAAAGTCGATCGGTCTTTTGTAAAAGATATTATCTCTGATGAAGATGATGCCTTGATTGTAAGGGCAACTATTCAAATGGCTCATAGCTTGAGTCTTGATATTGTTGCTGAAGGTGTAGAAACGGAGGAGCAGCTAAGGTTTCTTATAAATCAAAAATGCGACAAAATACAGGGTTTCTATTTTAGTCGCCCCCTCAGTTTTAGCGCACTGGTCAGTTTAATGGCGGAAAATCGCCAAATTGAATTAAATACCGATAAAATATGTCTCATTTCTGGTCATAAGGAACAACGTGCTATAGTCCCTAACACTATTTTTGTTAACTAATACTTGTTAGCAAATTATCGTTAGATAAAGCAGGGATGACTTAAAATGATTGACTGGCGAAAGCTGTTTTTTATTGTTTGTGTTTTTTTTGCCCCTCAATTATCCGCGTCAGAACCTGTACCTCCCGATAGTATAGGCTTGAATAATTATCCCGCTGTCATTACTTTTTTGAATGAATACGTTTCTTATCTTGTTGATGAAGAAGATTTGAGTGGACTGAGTATATTGATTGTTAATGATCAAAATATAGTTTGGGAAAAAGGTTTTGGATTTTCTGACACGGGATTAAAGAAGGAAGCAGGGCCAGATACACTTTATCAGGCAGGTGCTGTAACCGGTCTGTTAACCGCTGCGTTAGTTGTTCGGTTGTCAGAGGAAGGTTTATTAGGACTTGATGACGATATAAGTAAATATCTGCCTGAATTATTGATTCAATCTCGTTATAAAAACGATACAACGATTACTATCCGGAACTTATTAACTCACCATGCTGGTTTGCCAATAAATGTTTTCAATCAGAGCTGGGATAAACAGCCACCCGAATTTCGCTCGTTACTAGATTCTTCCATTAAGCTGAGGTCATCTTATCCTCCCGAAACAATATACGCTTTTTCAAATGTAGGTTATTCACTATTAGGCTTGATAATTGAAAAAGTGACCGGTCAGTCTTTCTCATCTTCGATGAAAAAATATATATTTAACCCACTTAATATGGATGCATCTAGTGTTGATAATAATAGTGAGTTAATGAAATTACTGGCCACCGGATACAAGGACGGAAAAACAGGGCAAAAACTGTTACCCCGTGATACTCCATCAGTAGGGTTGGCAACAACAACAAAAGATCTATCCCGTTTTATTCGATTATATTTTAGAGGCGAATCTGAAGAGTGGCGTAATGCAGGTGAAGCTATTCGCATTCAGAACTCTTCAATAAAACTAGATGTTCAAAAGCAGGTAGGTTTTTCTTGGTATGTTGGTGGAATGAATGTGCAAAATGCAGGGCGAGTGTTGTGGCGAGGTGGCGCCACTCCTTATTATCGTTCACGGGTCGCCATGTTACCTGACCATAAACTCGGTGTGGTTATTTTAAGTAACGATAGTAAGTCGTGGGAGGTTATTAGCAAAATATCAGAAAAAGCACTTCAGTTAATGTTGGAGGCCAAAACAGGTATTAAACAACCGGATGAAAAAGAGAAAAAAAATACAAAAATATCAGTAAATAAATATTTGAACCCGGCCTCATTTTCCACCGCCTATACGAGCTTTGTTGGTTATATCGCAGTGGAGAAAAGCAGAGATAAATATCGAACAAACGTGTTAGGCTGGCCATTCTTGTTAATTAAAGACGAAAAGGATAAAGGCTGGTTTACCTTAGAATATGATCTGCTTGGGTTTATACCTATTGATGTAAGTTGGATCTCTGGTATTAAAGTTCGGCCTGCAATTATTGATAATCGTAATGTGTTAATTGTTTATTATAAATCGCATCAGTATTTATTTGGCCAGCATTTAGGTGCACAAAAAGTGCATCCCGGTTGGAGTCAGTTAGTTGGCGAATATAAGATTAAAAACAGAGATAGTTTGCTGGATTCAATGAAGATAAAAAGTGGTGAATTACTGCTTAAGCAAAATGGTCTCTTTTTTGTTTATCGACTACCTTTCTGGTTTGGAGTGGATCTTGAGATTCCCCTGCAAACACTATCCGATACGGAGACAGTTATTCCTGGCCTGGGTACAGGATTAAATGAAACTATTTCAGTAAAAAGAATAAAGGGGCAACGCTTACTTGAATATTCGGGATATCTTCTCGAGCGGAAAAAAGTGGCTAACGATTTATTTAATTTTGAATTTTGACGTATTAAATTTGAGGAGTGGTTTATGTATGTGGTAATGAATAGGGTGATGGTCAATTCAGGTTGGGAAGATGAGTTCGAAACACGGTTCAAAAAGCGCAGTGGTGAAATAAACAAAGTGACTGGTTTTGTCAGCATGCAAATTTTAAAACCGGACGCTGCTAATTTGCCGTTTATTGTGTTAACACACTGGCAGGATAAAACTGCTTTTGAGGCTTGGGTGCACAGTGACGACTTTAAACTGGCTCATCAAAACCCAATGCCTAAAGAGGCGTTTTCTGAAGGGGGAGGATTGGAGTCGTTTAATGTTGTGATATCAGCTTAAATGCACCTCTGAAAATTGATTTATAGAACGTTTAATGCGTAAATCAATTTTCGGTTGCACCTTATAAGCGGTACACACTTTGCAATTTAATCGTTTAGCAGGTTCTGTCACGTAATTTAACGACTTAAAAACACGTTTTGTTGACATGACAAATCACTAATCGCGAGATAAATTAATGCGTAAATATATTAGACATCCTTCAGACATTCCTATCGAAGTTGATCAGGTTGAAACACACGAGCACCTTACCGAAAGCCTTGTTAATGTCAGTTTGGGAGGTTTGTCATTCCACTCTTCAGAGCCATTAAATATCGGTAAGTTGTTGAAAATAAAAATTCCTTTTGTCGAACCGGAATTTGAAACATCCGCCAAAGTAGTTTGGTGTGAATACAGTGAAAATAACTTTGAAATTGGCGTTGAGCTTCTGGATAAGGAGGATGCTTATCGCACACGAATGGTTGAGCAGGTCTGCCACATAGAGCACTATAAGCGCGAGGTACAAGCGATTGAAGGCCGTCAGTTATCCGGTGCGGAAGCAGCGACGGAATGGATACAAAAATTTGGTCACGAATTTCCCCGAATTGGAGAAGAAGAGCCGGTTTAGCCTTTCGAGACTATATTAACATCGGCAAATGATAAGCCTTATTTATTTCCCCTAATTGCCTATCATTTGGTAAAATGCGCGTTTTCTAGCCAAAGAATGTGCAAATAGTATGAAAATCCCTGAATTACTCTCACCTGCCGGCACTTTTAAAAACATGCAGTATGCCTTTGCCTATGGAGCAGATGCTGTTTATGCTGGTCAGCCTCGCTACAGTCTTCGTGTAAGAAACAACGATTTCACGCTCGAAAACCTTAAAAAAGGTATTGTCGAAGCGCACAGTCTTGGCAAAAAGTTTTTTGTTGCCAGTAATCTAATGCCACACAACGTAAAACTAAAAACCTATATTGCCGATATGGAGCCCGTTGTTGAAATGAAGCCCGATGCATTGATCATGGCAGATCCGGGTTTGATTATGATGGTGAGAGAGCGCTGGCCGGAACAAACCATTCATTTATCCGTACAGGCAAATACGGTTAACTATGCTGCGGTTAAGTTTTGGCAGTCAGTTGGTGTAGAACGAGTGATTCTTTCGCGCGAATTATCGTTGGATGAAATTGAAGAAATTAAACAGCGTTGTCCTGATATGGAGTTGGAAGTGTTTGTTCATGGCGCTTTGTGCATCGCATATTCCGGACGTTGTTTATTGTCAGGCTATATGAATCATCGTGACCCTAATCAGGGTACCTGTACTAATTCCTGCCGCTGGGAGTACGGTGTTCACAAGGGTGAAGAAAATGACGCGGGTGAGATTGTTAAGGCAACAAACAAGATAGATAAGCCTGTTATGTTTGATCCCGCGATAGATAAAACCAGTGACGAAATTGTATTAATTGAAGAAGCCAACCGGCCGGGTGAATTGATGCCTATGTTTGAAGATGAACATGGCACTTATATAATGAACTCAAAAGATTTGCGCGCCATACAGCATGTGCAGCGATTAGCTGAAATTGGTGTTGACTCATTAAAAATCGAAGGCCGTACAAAGTCACATTATTACACCGCACGTACTGCACAAATATATCGTCAGGCAATTGATGATGCGGTGCAGGGTAAAGAATTTAATATGGACTTGATGGGCACATTAGACGGACTGGCTAATCGAGGTTATACAGAAGGCTTTTATCGCCGTCATGTACCTGAAGAATATCAAAATTACACGCAGGGAAGTTCTATTTCAACCAAGCAAAAATTTGTTGGCGAAGTAATGGCGGATGAAAGTAAAGATGGTGTGCTGGCAATTGATGTTAAAAATAAATTTGCAGTTGGTGACTCGGTAGAATTGATGTATCCCGGTGGATCTATACATTTTGTGATTGATGAAATGCATGACTTTCAGGGAAATGTGATGGATGTTGCAAAAGGCAGTGGCCATAAGGTAAAAATAAAATCCCCTGTTGAAGGGGAGTCGCCTTTAGGATTGTTAATGATTAACATGAATTAATTTTTCTTAGAACAAGACAGCGAAATAAAAAAGGCCAGTCATGATGACTGGCCTTTTTTTAACATTCTAAACTTGTACTGGTGACACGAATTAGCAAGAAGTACCTGTGCTCGCCTGGCGCATAGCACGTTTAGCAGCATTGTCGCCTTTGTTCCAAGGCAATTTTGACATGAATGTTGCTAAAGCACAGAAGCCGGTTGCACCAGCAAGCAAAATACCTACACCCATTGCCGCGGCCGCGTAAACATACGCTGGGTCAATATAAGCACCTAATAATGCAAATGTGACTGTTAACAAGCCAATAACAATTTGTACCTGACGGATTAATGGTAATGGTGCTTTGTTACTAGCGATAGAAACAGTGTCTTCGCCTAGTTTCTTCCATGCAATGATGCCACCCTTATATATTTCATATTCATGCGCATCATCAAACCCCATTCCGTTTGCAATCATTTGTGCTTGTT